>SKYY01000167.1 GCA_007127665.1 Balneolales bacterium
AGCGAGCACGAGGAGCGTTGCCAGTACAGTTTTAATAGTTAGCTTTTCCATGTTCTTTATACTTGTAGCTTTAAAATTTCGGTTTAGTTTGCAAGGCCGTCTTTGGTCAGTCGATATTCAACATCTCCATCCACAAGCTGAATGTAAGGAGAACGCTGATTGAAAGCCGGGTTTGCCAGACCTGCTCCAGAAACACGGATAACTGTTTTCAGATCCAGGGCACGTTCCTCTACTTCAAAGACATATACATTTCTGAACCCGGGAGCAGTCACAAAATAGTATCCGTCCCTGCTACGTATAAAGCGTACTTCTTCAGGAAGAGATGAACCTTCACCACGCTCCTTGATATTTAGGTCAGTCACATTGAACCTGATCCCCAGGCGAACGTCCTGCACGTTGCCATTCTGGTCAGGTGATGCAACGGACTCCATGGGCTGAGCGTAGTCCACATCGGTTAGTGTTAGCGAGGGGCCACAGGCAATAGCAAAAACAAGCAACATTGCTGCCGAGATATTCCCCAGTATTCTGAGATGTTTCATTGAGACCATTTTTTTAAGCGTTAATTTTAATTGACCTTGTTACTTTTTTACTGACGTTATTCTTTATAAATCGTTGGTAAACTTTTGCTAAATAATTCCAAGCATGACCATTTGGTTTGAAAATATCAAAAAAAACAACGCAATAAAATAACGAATTCATTTATTATGATATCTTTAACGGGATAACTCGTGCTTTCATGATACCATCAAGTTGTTTTTCTTTTGTTTCCACTCAAATTCGTAAAAGGGAGTGAACCGGGACTCCAGACGCAAGCTTATCCTTCCCGTTCAAAAAAGTCAGCTCCAGAACAAAAGAGTAGCCAACTACAACTCCACCCAGTGAGCGGATCAACTCCGAAGCAGCACGTGCCGATCCACCTGTAGCCATGAGATCATCATGAATGATCACACGGTCCCCTTTTCTGATCGCATCTGAATGCATTTCCAATCTGTCGATACCGTATTCCAATTCATATTCCACCGAAATTTTCTCTGCCGGTAGTTTATTCGGCTTGCGGACAGGAACAAATCCCGCATTCATATCCGTGGCCATACGGGTTCCGAAAATGAAGCCCCTGGATTCAATACCGGCAATCAGGTCTACGTCCTGGTCTGCAAATGGCGATAGCAATAGACGGGACGTCATGCTCAATGCTTCCGGATTTTGCAGCACAGGTGTGATATCCTTGAAGATTATCCCTTTTTTCGGGAAATCGGGAACATCCCTGATCAACTTTCGAATCACTTCAATATCTTTGTCAGCATGCATTCTTACATTCATACGTGTTGATTCTTCAAAATAAACAGCTATAATAACAATATTGAAGGATTATTTAAATATCCCGGCACGGATATCACTGAAAAAAACCTCATTTTTACGCAACAGATTAGCCATAACTGCCATGATTACTTCTTCAACCGATATCTCTTCTGAAAACGTGGACTACCGGTTCATGTTGCAAGCATTTCATGAAGCGGAGAAAGCATCAGAGATCGGCGAAGTGCCTGTTGGTGCTGTCATTGTCCACAATAACCGGATTATAGGCCGGGGGCACAATCAGGTGGAACTGCTCTCTGATGCAACCGCCCACGCGGAAATGATCGCTCTTTCCGCTGCATTTCAGCATCTCGGTGAAAAGTATCTGCCTGATTGCACCTTGTATGTAACACTGGAACCCTGCCCCATGTGCACCGGAGCACTGGTATGGGCAAAAATCGGCCGTCTGGTTTTTGGTGCCCAGGATGAAAAGGCCGGTGCTTGCGGCAGTATATTCAATATTGCCGGACACTCTGCACTGAACCATCGCATCGAGATGATCCAGGGAATCATGGAGAAGGAGTGCGAATCACTCATGCGCAGCTTTTTTGAAGAGCTTCGTGCAAAGAAAAAATCACCCTGACTTCAACTGCGCAGGAAGCTGTCGCAACAAAAGATCAGAACGATTTGCACCTTTTTGCTTCTCTGAAATACGCTCAGGAACCTGGACCGGAGGATCCGTATAAACCCTTGGTGCGGATGTACCTCATGACTGCCGGGTTCAGCTCGTCTGTCCCGGGTGTTTTTCCACCACCCAGTTTCTTCCGAATGTCCGTGGAAGAGACGGCTACGGGTTCATGATCACAATAGTGCACCTCGAAAGACTCCAGTTCGGGAGGACAGGACAGGGGAACACCTGGACGCTCTGCAACCAGCAACTCCACCTTATGGGCAATTTTCTCATATTCATACCAGGAAGAGAGTGTCTGTAAGGTGTCGCCGCCTATGCAAAGGTAAAATGACTTGTCCGGATAACTGCTCTTCAGATAGGCAAGGGTGCGAACCGTGTAATGAGGGGAAGGAATCCGCTGTTCAATATCAGACAAATGCACGGTATCATTGTTTCCAAACACCAGCTCAAGCATATTCCAGCGGTCACGAAACGAAGCAAGTTCCCTGATATGCTTATGGGGCGGTGAAGGCGTGAGAATGATCCATAATTCATCTGTCAAATCGCTGTCCAGAAAAGATGAAACCATTTTTTCGTGACCACGGTGTACCGGATTAAAACTTCCTAAAAAGAGTCCGGTGCCCATAACTAGCGTTCTGCAGTGGTTCTGACAACCCTGGCAAGACCGTCAAGAGCCCGGTCATGGTAACTTTCCGCCAAATCCCTGTTATCGCCTCTGGGAAATATCTGCAGGTACTGTTGATAGCTTTCAACCGCTTTCTCAAAACGTTCCTGCTGCCGGGCCTCCACACTGTTTTCCGCAAAGTAGACATAAGCCAGTATCTGGTTAACCAGCGCTTTCTCGGCCCAGGCGCTTCCCGGATACCGCTCAACGGTTAATCCATAGTAGATGGCAGCAGATCGGTATTCACGGACACGCATATACATCTCGGCAGCATGGAACTTCTTTTTTGCCAATTTGTCACGCAGTTCGTCCATATAGCCCTGGGCTTCCCGGGCCCGTTCCGTGCCTGGATAACGCGTCACGAACAACTGAAACCGATCAAGGGCATTGTAGGTTTCGGTCTGATCCAGATTGAATCGCGGACTGAGCCTGTAGTGCGAATAGGCTTCCATAAACTCGGCGTCCTTTCTCCGCTCGTCACGGCTGTAGTTTCTCGCAAAGCGCCGGAATTCACTTGCAGCCAACAGGTAGGAACGGTTGTGGAAATGGCTCTTTGCCAGGTAGAACTGCGCATCCGCGGCAAATTCCGTACCTCTTCCCATGGACAGAATCGTTTCAAAGGACCGGACGGCCTGGGAAAAACGCTCCCGCTCGTATTGACTCATGGCTTTTTCAAATGCCACATCTATGGTGTCGCCCGGTCGGATATCCCGGCTGGACCGGCAGCCGGCGGCCAGCAATATCAGAAGCAGAAAAACGGCAATACTTTTACTAGGTTTGAACATATGAATGTGTGTTACGCTTTTAATCAGCCCTTATTTTAATTGGCCCTTATTTATCTCGTACCTTTAACTTGTCGAGAAGCACTTTTATTTCCTCACGGTACTCAGATTCTTCAAACAGAGCCAGTTTGTGTGACGCAATGTCATAATGCTCCTGTATGGCCCTCACAGCATCCTCTATGACCCCAAGGTCATTATAGATACGTATGACCCTGAGAACTTCTGATTCACCGGCCGTACCGCTGCCAATGATCTGCCTGAGCAAAAGACGATCCGTGTCGTCTGCCCGCTCCAGTGCACGTATCGTCAGCCATGTTTTTTTCCCTTCTATGATGTCCCCACCAACTTTCTTGCCAAATTTCGAAGTGTCTCCGACAGCATCAAGCAGATCATCCTGAATCTGGAATGCAAGGCCGGCATGCTCGCCGATTTCGCCGCAAGCAGCCACAACATCGTCATCAGCACCCGCTGTGAGAGCGCCCAGTTCCATGGAACAGCGAATTAAAGCGGCTGTTTTGGCGCCAATCATTTCAAGGTACTCGGGCAGGGCAACCTCGTCGCGCCGCTCAAAATCCATATCCATGGCCTGCCCGTCACATACAATGCGGATAGCCTCAAGGAATCGCTGCATAAGCCGGGTGTTCACGGCATCAGATAGACCCGCATGCGCTCCCTGAACCGCAAGCTGCTGCAAAGCCAGTACAAAAAGGACGTCGCCGGACAGGATCGCCGTGGCATCATCCCATTTTTCATGCACCGTTTCCATGCCGCGCCTTGTTCCCGCATTGTCCATGATATCATCATGGAGCAGTGTAAAGTTATGCAGCATCTCAACAGCCCTCGCGGCAGGTATGGCATCCTCAGGCTTCCCGCCGCAAAGGCCTGCAGTTAGCAGCAGCAGGCGCGGACGCAGACGCTTACCTCCCATGCCCATCACATATCGAACCGGGTCATACAGAGAAGACGGCTTTTCTGGAATTGACATCGAATGGAAGGCAGATTCAAGAACGGCGTTGAGTTTTTTTCGGAGGTCTTGCAAAATCACGCGGATTCAGGATGAGGGTTTTGGGGAGCAAATATACAAAAAAGATCGGGTATCATCGACCCTGAACCCTCCGAAGATGAATCATATCGAGATCCGTGGGACGCTCACATCCCAAAAGGCACAAAATAAGACGAAAATCCTCCTCCCACTGGCGGAGCATGGCTTCCAGGCCGTCATAACCTCCACCCCGGATGGCTTTTATCACCGGCTGTGCTGTCGCTGCGATCACGGCACCCAGGCACAGGCTTTTGGCGATATCGACGCTGCCGCGGATTCCACCCGATGAAATAAGCTCACACCTGTCATGCAGCAGTTCCCGCGATGCCAGCAGACAGTCCACCGTCGGGATACCCCAATCATCGGTAAAATGCCGCTCCATGCTGCCATTTCGGATATTCTCAACTTTCCCCCAGCTCGTCCCGCCCGCACCTGCAACATCAAAAGCGGACACGCCGCAATCCAGCAGCTGTGATATGACGCTCTCGGAAAGCCCTGCTCCTGTCTCTTTGACAATAACCGGCACTTCCACATCATTGACCAGTGAGCGTATCCCCTCCCTGATTCCGCTGAACCTGCGGTCACCCTCTTTCTGACGCAACTCTTGCAAGGGATTAAGATGAACGATAATCGCATCGGCGCGGATGGTGTCGACCAGCAGATCAATCTGCTCTTTTTCCATTCCGCCGGCAAGCTGCGCCCCGCCGATATTTGCGGCGATAAAAGCGGAGGGAGCCTCTTCACGCACAATGGAAAAACTTTTTCGGGTGGATGGGTCCTCAAGCATGACACGCTGGCTCCCGACACCAAACGGCAGGTTATAGCGCTCACAGAATGCGGCAATAACGGCATTTACGGGGGTTGCCTCGTGGTGTCCGCCGGTCATGGAAGAGATAAACAATGGAAAACCGAACCATCGGTTTAGAAAGCGGGCTTCGCAGGTAATTTCGTCAAAATCCACTTCAGGGAGAGCATCATGCACGAAATCATAGCGCTCAAATCCGGTTGTTTTCTCGTAGCCGGCGCCACCGGCAGCTGTTATATCCAGGTGATCTTTTTTGCGTTTGCCTGTTTCGTCCATTAGACTCGGTTGTTCCTCATTGGATTGTGAGATACCCTGTGCGTCTGGTGAATCGCCCCCCCGTCCCCGGCAGCCACGCAACCTCATTTTTATACCATCGGTCAGCAAGACATGTTAAACCATCCCGGCCTTTCTGGGAGCACGATATACCGGTACAAATGAGCACGCTTCACCGTACATCAATCGCTCAACATAAGGTAACAGTTTCTGAGTAACATATAAATAGACAGAGGGAGGCACCTCTACATCAGCACAGCCTTTCAACAAAACGCGTTTTCCCATATATCCGGACCAGTCCTCCGTCTCCAGGCCCTGACGAAACCGCTCAAAAGCAACATGCTGCGGCGTTCCGAATACAACATCTTCCGCGTGTCCGCGGGCATGCGCCGCCACCAGCATGTAAGCCCAGGATGCGACAATGGCATCTGTGGAACAATAAACGGCAACAACCTTGCCTGTGTACCGGCTCCAGTCATGGTCTTCCAAGGCCTGACGGAACTCCTTTTCGCGAAGGAGCAGCTCCATATGCAGGTAATCCTTGAGATCAAAGGGCTCAATCCCGTCCGGCGAG
>SKYY01000042.1 GCA_007127665.1 Balneolales bacterium
GGAGCGTACCCAGATCATCGGCCATGCGGCGGATCTGCAGCAGGTGCGCAGGCGTGAAGAGCGAGTCGTGGCGGAACGCGATGATCACCATGTTGTCGTCCCTGCCGAACTCCCTGGCGATCCGCTGGTATTCAACGATGGTTTCGGAGTCCTCCGGATAGAATCCTTCAAGGTCAAAGTCCGCCTCGATGTTCCATGCCGGTATCAGCGCAAAAATAACCAGTATGCCCGTGATGGCCAGCCAGGTGCGCGGACGCGACAGGATCAGGTCTATGACCGGGTTGATATATCGTTTTTCGAGGCGTTTCAAGAGAACTGAAATGGCAAATGTGAAAGTTTCCGTACATGGTCAACACGAGGATGCGTCATCAGAAAAAAAACCGGATGCCGGCATAGATAAGGCTGTTGCTCCGATAGGAACCGAAACTCGGGTGTCCATAGTTCGCCTGCGGCAGTGGCCCGCCAAAAAAATGTGCGCCGACTGAGACGTTCACATTATCCATGAGATCGTAAGAATGCCCGGTACGTATCCAGAAGTCCTTGCCATTGGGTTGATAAACAATAGTCAGGTCACTGGACAGCCTCTGGCGAAACAGGTCCCGGCGAACGGTTGCCGCAAGTTGATGAAAAATGGAATCCTGGATTACATCCGGATGCGGATCCGGTATGATCTGTGCGCTCCACTGGCCACCCAGGGTGAGCAGGGAGCCGGAGTACCGCACTCCAATTACGGTTTCAACAGCGCTGTGGACGGAAAGAAATCCATCGGCTTCCGTTGCGATAATTTCCGTGATTGACGGGATGAGGGTCAGGTCAGGTTCATTCCATTCAAAGGAAAGAAGGGGTTTGGGGATGCGGTCGAATGCTCTTTCACGAAACCAGGCAGCTTCGGCAGTTGCGGTCAGGGCCGTTGAGAGTTGCAGGGAGAAAGCAGCGGTGGCTATCCAGCCCGGGGTGAACTGTTCGGTGAGGAGAATATCGGGGGATGGCAGAGGATTGCCCGGGCTGAAAATCCGGATTTTTTTCCGGTAGGCGGGGGTGGATGGGGTCCAGTAGAGCACACCGGCCTGCAGTTCCAGAGGACCGATGTTGCCGGATTCCCACAGAAGGGCGAATTGCGGATGACGGATACCCCGGCGGTTTTCAGCAGCATCAACGCGTACCGGGATTCCGGCCGGTACCGGAATATGAACAAACCAGCGGCTATCGGGGCGGGGAAGAAGTGACGGAGTAGGCGCAGGTGAGAGCAATAGACGAAAACGCGAGTCCCCAAGGTAGTAGGAATAGGCCAGGACGACTGTGCCGCGACGAAGTTGGGGGTCGGGCTCAAGCAGGAAATTACGCAGGTCGACAGGCTGTATTCTGTCGACCGGCGCCTGAAAGGGCGAGTGGCCCGGCTGCAGGACCTGGCGTCCGATCCGCAGATCACTGTTGGTGAAGTAAAGTTCCAGCCACGCCTCGGGCAGCATCCACTCAAGGGAATCGGCCGACGCTTCAAACCGGTTCCGGATGTCGGTCCTGACGAAAAAACGTCCCCGATCAAAACGTTGATCCAGGTGAATGCTGATCCTTTGCACCCCGGGCACCCATTCGTCGGGATTTGAAAAAGAAACCCCTGCAAGAAGGTGGTATTCGCCTCTCAGATCGGGTTGTGCCGGTGTCCGTGAAGGTATTAGAAGAACCGTGAAAACCGCAATCAAAAGGGATAAAAGGCGCGAAAAAATGGTAAGGTGCAAAGCCGGCAGAGTGACTGATTTATAATTTTTCAATTGCTGATTTTACAGAAAATGCTTATTTTTGGTTTATTGTGCGATAACGAGAAAGTCCTGCGTGCAATCTTGCGGTGATACCAGCCACAAATCACACGAACCAATCAACTTACCGAAGTATACAAGTACATTATGGCGCATCAAAGAATCGAAGTTGACCTGCCACTGGCAAAAGTTTATGAGTTGATGAGCTCTCCCACGGATTTCCCGAAGTTCCTGTCCTCGCTCAGGGAGGTCAATAAAGTAAACTCGCAAACTTTTGAATATGCAACTGAAATTGGTGGAGAAGAATTCCGGTGGACCACCAACATCATTGATGATCTTCGCAACACCCGTTTTGCATGGATCACCATAAATGGGAACCTGAATCAAACCGGAACCATTCGTTTTACTCCGTTGAACAACGGATCACGTACCAGGGTGGATTTCAGTCTTGATTACCGGACGTTCTTTGGTGAACCCTCCTCAGAAATGGCAAAATTCATTGAAGGTTTGCCGGATAAGCTTATGAACGACCTTGAGAAGTTCAAGAATCTGGCCGAGAGCGGCAGTTTCAAAGACGAAACCGAGAAAGAGGAAGTTACTTCCGACAATAAGGAAGAGGTAACAGCCTGATTTTCAGGCAGCGTTTAAAAGGGGGCTTATGCCCCTTTTTTTTTATCCGCAAGTGATCCAAGCCGGCCACTCCCAAATGCTCCTCTCCGCTTTCCTTGACAGTGAATTGGTCGCCAGGCCTTTCGTCTGCGTGCTGGGATATCCGGTTTCTCACAGCCGCTCACCAGCCATACACAATGCCGCGCTTGCCTATCACGGAATTCACGTGCAGTATTATGCCGTGGCCTGTCCGCCCGAGGAGTTTCATCTCGTGCCTGCCCTTTTCAAAATGCCGGAATTCAAAGGCGCCAATGTGACCATTCCGCTTAAAGAAAAAATCGTATCATTGCTGGATTCGCTGGAAACTGACGCAAAGCGGATCGGAGCCGTGAATACCGTCGTGCCGGACGGACGTGACAGACGCCTCAAGGGATACAATACCGATGTCTACGGTTTCATGAAGCCATTGGAGCCTTTTGGAGAGATTTCCGCTGCAACCATTTTGGGAACGGGGGGAGCCGCCAGGGCTGCCATTGCCGGGTTGGCCGAAAGCGGTTGCAAAAAAATCCATCTTGTAAGTCGCACATCCAAGAAGCATGAAATGGCCGGTATATATCCGGATATCGTGCGTGTCATCACATATGATGATCTGGAGCAGGTTTTACCCGGATCGCAACTTCTTGTGAACACCACGCCGGTGGGGATGCATCCCGGCCGTGACAGTTCGCCGGTAGGGGAAGAGCTGATCCCGTTGCTGAAGCGGAAAATTTGCTATGATATCATATACAATCCTCCCGAAACAAAATTGGTCAGGCAAGCGCGCCGTGAAGGGGCAAAAGTGATCGGGGGGCTTGACATGTTCCTGTATCAGGCGGCCCGGTCATTTGAACTGTGGTTCGGAAAAACCATGCCCATGGATCTGGTGCGGGATGTTGTGATCAAATCACTCGATGAAATGAACATGACAGCCTCCGGCTGACACACAGGAGGATGATTACATCCTGTCATGTGAATTCATTCTGACAATATGAATCTAAATTGTTCTAAACAGATGATAATGGAGCAACGGCCTGATGCCTGAAATCTGGACGGACAGAAAAGAGCTGCACGCCGCGTTCATCACACGCGAGATTGAGAGTGGTGACACACATTTTCAATCTGTTACGGCACCCGAAGATGAGGAAAGCGCGTTGAGGGCGCTGGAAAACAACCGTGGTGTGATCTCGGGGTACTTTGGCTTTCCGGACCTGAAGCTGTGCATGGCAAAACAGGTGCACGGCAGGCAGCTGGTCTACACGGATAAGCCGGGTCTTGCAGGAGAGGCGGACGGACTCGTTACCGACCGGCCGGGACTGGCTGTCGGGGTTCTCGTCGCTGATTGCGCAGCCTTGCTTCTTGCGGATCGTGTGAACAAGGTTGTAGCCGCGGTGCATGCCGGCTGGCGGGGCGCCATTGCAGGGATCATCCCCGAAGCGGTGCGTCAGATGGAAAAAATCGGCGCCGAACCCGATCTGATTCAAGCTTACATAAGTCCATGCATTTCGATGGAGGCCTTTGAAGTAGGCGAAGAAGTCGCATCCCAATTTCCGGATCGCTTCGTGGACCGGTCCGGACGCAAACCTCACGTTGATCTTCAGGGGTACATCTACGAAGAAATGCTAAAAAACGGTATTTCAGGTCCATCCGTTATTCGTGACACGACCTGCACCTTCCACAATGAGAAGCTGTTGCATTCCCATCGCAGAGACGGGTTTCGCAGTGGCCGGATGCTGGGTGTCGTTTTTGTGGCGGAATAAGCCGTCTTGCCATGGTTTCTTTTTCTGCTTTTTTGAAAACACCTGCTGCATGAAAAAAATGACGCTCCGGGAACAATTTCAGCCAGTTTTTTTTTATGTATTTTATTATGCCGGATTGAGATGCATATCGCCAAAACCGCTTACGACACTTCCAGTATACTGACGTGAACAAACAAAGCCTGCTTATACTCGGGTCCACCGGATCCATCGGAACCCAGACTCTTGATATTGTGCGGGAACATCCGGACATCCTGGAGGTATTTGCCATCACGGCGCACACCAACTGGGAAACACTGGCGAAACAGATCAACGAATTCCGTCCCGCTTATGCTTTGCTCGTGGATGAAACCCATTTCAGCCAGCTCAGGGATGCTGTCACGCATACAGATACCGAGCTGCTCCGGGGCATGGGAAAGATGGACAGTCTGGCAACCGCAGAAGAAGTCGACACGGTCATCAACAGTCTGGTGGGTTTTTCGGGGTTCCGTCCCAGTATTGCAGCGCTCTCGGCCGGGAAAAAGGTGGCATTGGCCAACAAAGAGTCGCTGGTGGTTGGCGGTGCCTTGCTTGCACCGTATCTCAATGGCAATTATGACCGTCTGATACCGATTGATTCGGAGCACAGTGCCATTTTGCAATGCCTGGTCGGCGAGGAGTTGAGAAACATTGAGAAACTCATTATCACAGCAAGCGGCGGGCCTTTCCGCACCTGGAGCAAAAAACAGTTGCGACAGGTGACTGTCCGTGACGCCCTGAAGCATCCGAACTGGGATATGGGAGCAAAAATCACTATTGATTCCGCAACCATGATGAACAAGGGGCTCGAGGTCATTGAAGCACACTGGCTCTTCGGCTTGCCGCTTGACCGGATTGAGGCTGTTGTGCATCCGCAAAGCATTGTCCACTCCATGGTGCTTTTCCATGATGGATCCATCAAAGCGCAGATGGGCCTGCCGGACATGCGACTGCCGATACAGTACGCACTGAGTTTCCCTGACCGCTGGCCGCTGCCATCCCGGCAGATAGATTGGAGCCAGGCGCAGCAATTGACTTTTGAACCTGTGGACCTTGAGCGCTTTCCCTGTTTCGACCTGGCCTTGCAGTCCATTGATGCCGGAGGCTATGCGCCAGCCATTTTGAACGCATCAAACGAAGTGGCGGTTGAACGATTTCTGAAAGAAGAAATTTCGTATATTCAAATTTCCGAAATAGTAGAAAAAAGTTTGTCTCATATAAGAAACACAGATACGTTATCAGTAGAGTCGCTTGAAGCGGTTGACCGGGAGGCAAGGGCCTACGCCCGGAACATCTGATATAACCAGAAATTCTATAAGGAATTGATTTTTAGCATACTTCAAACCATCGTCATCTTTATTGCTGCCATCTTTGTTCTTGTCCTGGTGCACGAACTGGGTCATTTTCTGGCTGCAAAACTTTTTGGAATGCGTGTTGAGCGCTTCTCCATCGGTTTCCCGCCACGTCTTTTTGGTATTAAAAAAGGTGATACCGACTATTGCATCTCGGCACTGCCCCTGGGAGGGTACGTGAAAATTTCGGGTATGGTTGATGAGAGCATGGATGACAGCTTTACCAAATCCGAACCAAAGGATTATGAATACAGGAGCAAACCGGTATGGCAACGGATGATTGTGATAACGGCCGGGGTAATCTTCAACATGTTCCTGGCATACATCATCTTTGCGGTAATTACCTTTTCGCACGGTGTCAATCAGATACCTGCTGAAAATATAAAGGGAATGTACATCCCGGAAAGCTCCACGGCGGAGAAGGTGGGCTTTCAGACCGGAGACCGTATCGTGGCTGTCAATGACAAGGAGATCGACTACGTCCGCAGGGGACAGTTTTTCTCCATCTCCGAGATCACCAGTAAGTCGCTGAGTTTTACCGTGGAACGGAA
>SKYY01000080.1 GCA_007127665.1 Balneolales bacterium
AGCTGCTTCGGCAGTTACTGCAACATCAGCAGCAGTTTCGGCACCCTGGGGTCCGGTGCCAATGAAAAGAGCAATTACAGGACCGGCGGCAAACATCAATACTGCTCCGGCAGCGGCCCATATGACAAACTGTGTAAGTCCCAGCATGGCGACCCCTGTAACCTTGCCCACCAGCAGCTCAAAGGGTCTGACCGAAGACGCAACCACTTCTACGATACGGCTTGTTTTTTCCTCCATCACACTTCGCATAATCACCGCTCCGTAACCGAACATCGCGCCGTAAATTATAAAACCCATGATAAAACCAAGTATCATGTAGAAATCGCTGTCGGCTGCTTCCTCACCTTCAGGCGTGATGGTGAGGTTTTCGGTCTCTACGCGATCGGTAAGGATCTGACGAACCTCTGCGGGGGTATCCAGCCGGTCGAGCCTGATATCACGAACAACGCGCTGCACATCAGATCGTATCCGTGATGTCACGGTCATTCCCGCCGTGCCACCGTGGTAGAACATGGCACTACCCTTGCCGTCCAGCAGTTCATGCGGCACAACGAGGTACCCTTCCATTTCGCCCAGCATAAGGGATTGCCGCAACGAATCAGGGTTTATTTCGGTCAGTTGGTAATAAACAGAGTCACTGGCCACAAGCTCCTGTCCGACTACACCGGTTTCATCAAATACAAGAAACTGGCGGACGCGGTCGCCGGACATGGTCTGTATGACGGCTGGCAGCACCAGCAGGAGGATCATAACGACCGGCGCCAAAATGGTAGAAACGATAAATATCTTGCTTTTCAGACGTGTGAGATATTCTCTCTGGATAATAAGCAGGAGTTTCTCTTTTTGGATCATGACGGGGTCTCCCTTGAAACGGTATCAATGAATATTTCCTGTATACTCGGTTGCACGAGCTCAAAGCCTCGGACACGCACATGACTCTGCGCCTGCTGCAAAATGGCCTGGTCATCAGCGCCTTCGAGCAGCCGAAGTTCCGCAAAGTTGGTTGATTTGTTATTTATGCGGACGTTTTTCAACTCGGAAAGAAAACGGTTGTCACCCGTAAATCGCAGACGGATGCTATTAAGGCCATATGATGATCGGATCTTGTCCAGTTCTCCGTTGAGGATAAGCCTGCCCTTGTTGAACAGGGCGATATCATCGCAGATTTGTTCTACCTGTTCCATTCTATGCGTAGCAAAAAAGATGGTTTTTCCGGCATCGCGCAGTTCCAGGATCACATCCTTCAGCATTTCACTGTTGATAGGGTCAAGTCCGCTGAAGGGTTCATCAAAAATCAGACAATCGGGGTCATGTGCAATGGTTGCTACAAACTGGATTTTTTGTTGCATTCCCTTTGAGAGTTCACCGACTTCCTGGCCAATCCACTCGTATGCACCAAAACGCTCCAGCCAGTAGCGAATCCGTTTGCGGGCATCCTCCCTGGAAAGCCCTCTCAGCCTCGCCAAATAGACCAGCTGTTCTCCAACTTTCATTTTTTTATACAGCCCTCGTTCCTCAGGAAGATATCCAAGGCGTGCTTGTGTTTCCGGACCGGTCGGAGTTCCAAATACCGTAATAATGCCGGTATCTGGCTTTAGAATATAAGTAAGCATGCGGATACTGGTTGTTTTTCCAGCACCGTTGGGTCCGAGCAGCCCGAAAATCCGGCCCTTGCCTACTTCAAAGCTGACGTCGTTCACAGCTTTAGTGTCGCCAAATTTTTTGGTGACGCCTTTGAACCGAACGATGGAATCACTCATACTGTATCATTGTTTTGGTTATGAAGTGTACAGATACAATGGAAAAATAAAGTTTGTAAGATAGTCTTTGAATTTCTTATATACCTGTAAATTATTGAACCTGACGATATTTCTTCCGGTCAATTAATTCGAGTGCGGAAAGCTTGTTTCCTATAACTTTCCAACGAAATACATATAATCCACCAGTTTACGTAAATCACAGCAGAAAAGTTTCATATGCAGGTTATTCATATCAGTTTTGAGTGTTATCCGGTGGCCAAAGCCGGCGGTTTGGCCGATGTTGTTGGCGCTCTTCCCAAATATTTGCAGCAATTTGATGTCGATTCATGGGTAGTCATGCCGCATTTTGATATAGAGTGGGTGCGCAACCATCAATTCGATACTGTTCATTCAGGCGTTGCCCGGCTGGGTGAGGAGCGCTTTGAATACCGGATCGTACGGGAAGCGGGCGGGGTCCTCGGATTTCCATTGTACCTTGTGGATATACCTGGCAGGCTTGACAGGCCCGGGATCTATATCGATCCACAAAGTGATTTTCCTTACTGGGATGAATTCGAGCGGTTTGTCACGTTTCAGATTGCAGTTCTTGACTGGCTGAAATCATTCAGTGAGAAACCTGATGTGATTCACTGTCATGATCATCACACAGCGCTTATCCCGTTTTTGATGACCAGCTCACCGGTGTATCATGAATTCCGCACTATACCCTCGGTCCTGACCATCCACAACGGACATTACCAGGGATGGTACGACCCTGAAAAACGATTTCTGCTGCCCAAAACAGATCCTGAACGGGAAGGGTTCCTCTACTGGAACGGCCGAATGAACGCTCTTTCGGCAGGTATCCGCACGGCCTGGAAAATCACCACTGTATCCGATTCCTATCTGCATGAACTGCAGCACTCATGCAAGGGACTGGAATCCCTGCTATCCTACGAGCACATGAAATCAGTCGGTATCATCAATGGGATCGATACCGATGTGTGGAATCCTGAAACAGATCCGCTCATCATCAAAACCTATAATGAAAAGAATTTTCAGGAGGGAAAGGAGAAAAACAAGGAGTGGATCTGCAATGAGTTTGGTTTTGACACCGAGCTTCCTTTGTACTCTTTTATAGGAAGGCTGGTGAGTGAGAAAGGTGCCGATCTTCTGCCGGATCTGATCGTCCGCTACCTTGAGACGGGCCTCAAGGGGAGTTTTCTGATCCTTGGAACCGGTGAGCCATGGCTCCATGACAAATTCAGGGAGCTGAAAGGGCGCTATGTGAATTTCTTTGATGCGTCCCTTACCTACAATGAAGAGCTGGCGCATCGCATCTATGCGGCCAGTGACTTTCTCATGATGCCTTCAAGGGTGGAGCCTTGCGGGCTCAATCAGATGTACGCCATGCGGTATGCCACACTGCCCATTGTGAGAAGCATTGGCGGCCTCAGGGATACCGTCAAAGATTATTCGCAGCCGGACGGATACGGTATCCTCTTTAATCATTTCAATCTTGATGATGCCTACCACGCGCTGCAAAGAGCATCCACGGTTTATTATGACAGGAAGCTGATGACCACGCTTCAAAAGAGAGCGATTACCAGAGATTTCTCCTGGTACAGCTCGGCGGAAAAATATCACAAAATGTATGAATCATTAATCAAGGAGAAGTAACCATGATGGAATCAACAATAGCCGTTATACTTGGTGGCGGTGCCGGAAGCCGTCTTTTTCCTCTGACAAAAAACAGATCCAAACCCGCAGTGCCGGTGGGGGGGAAGTACCGGCTCGTGGATATACCCATATCCAACTGCCTGCACTCTGAGATCCGTCAAATATATGTACTAACGCAGTTCAATTCAGCCTCACTTAATCAGCACGTCAAGAACACATTTCACTTCGACCCTTTCTCAAGGGGCTTTGTTGATATCCTTGCGGCAGAACAGACTCCAAGTTCTCACCAGTGGTATCAGGGTACCGCGGACGCTGTCCGTCAGACCTTCCGCTACCTGCAGAATCACCGGGCCGACAAGATCTTCATCCTGTCGGGAGACCAGCTGTACCAGATGGATTACCGTAAAATGATGAAGGCCCATGATGAGAATAACGCGGAGCTGACAATCGGGACCATTCCTGTGAATGCCCATGACGCAACGGGATTCGGAATCCTGAAAACAGATGACCATGGGATGATCGAAAGTTTCATTGAAAAGCCTACATTGGAACAGCTTGACGGATGGGAGTCGGAGGTACCTGATGAAATGAAAGCGCAGGGCAAAGTGTATCTCGCTTCCATGGGTATCTATATCTTCAATAAGGAGACACTCTGGAACCTTATCAACGACAATCCGGAGGCCCTTGACTTCGGAAGGGAAATCATACCGAAAGCCATCTCTTCCAGGATGAAGGTCGCCAGTTACAAATACACCGGCTACTGGACGGATATCGGGACGATTCGTTCGTTTTATGATGCCAATCTGGAGCTGGCGGACCCTCTTCCACAGTTTGATCTCTACGCAACCGGCAAAAGGATTTTTACCAGGCCCCGACTGCTTCCACCCACCAAAATGTACGGAACCGAGACGGATCGCTCTCTGATCGCCGAGGGGTGCATAATTGAGGCAAAATCAATTTTCCACTCGATTATCGGTATTCGTTCGCGGATCGGACCCAACAGTGTGATCAGGGAGTCCATCATGATGGGTAATGATTTCTACCCGTCCCTCGAAGAACTGAGTGAATCAAATCCTGATATGCCGGCACGCGGCATCGGAGAGGGTTGCCATATCGAGCGCGCCATCATTGACAAAAACGCACGGATCGGTAACAATGTCAAGATTGTAGGCGGAGATCACCTGGAAAATACCCGAAATGAAAACTATTCCATTGTGGATGGAATCGTTGTGGTTGAAAAAAACGGAATCATCAGAGAGGGAACCGTAATCTGACAGAAAAACGTATTCGGAGTAATCATGTCGATCATCAAGCTGACCATGAAACCGTCGCAACTTAATGTTGAAACGGGCAAATGGAATTGTATTCTCCTGTTTTTTCCGCTGCTTCTTCTGGCGGCAGCGCTGAGTGGCTGCGGACAAGAAACCGCTCCGGAAAGATCCGCAACCCTGGCCGTGGGCGACACGGTTACAATTGCAGTTATGGCCACTGCGGATGTGCACGGCCGGGTGAGGGCCTGGGACTACTACCGTGACCGAAAAGAGCCCCGGTATGCACTCTCAAAGCTCGCGACACTCGTTGATTCCGTCAGGGCGGTCCGGGAACACACCATGCTGCTGGATGCCGGCGACTGGCTTCAGGGCAACCCGTTTGCCGAGTATTTTGCCCTGCACGACCCTCAAAACCGGCATTATCCCTTTCTTACAGCGACCGGCCATATGGATTTCGACGCCATCGTGCTGGGAAATCACGAGTTCAATTTCGGCCTGGAATATCTGAACAGTCAGATAGAGATGACGGATACGCCCATCATTGGTGCCAACATTTACCATCATGGTACCGATGAGCCCGCCTATCCACCCTACATTATCACTGAACTGGCGGGCATCCGCGTGGCTGTCGTGGGCCTGACCACACCGGGTTCCGCTGTCTGGGACAGACCGCGCGTGGAAGGCATCCTGGATTTCGGTGACGGCCTGGAAGCCGCCCGCCGATTTGTACAGGAAGTGCGGGAGGAGCATCACGCTGATCTGGTGATCATCCTGGCGCATACCGGGCTCGACGGCGGCACAAGCTATCATCGTGACGACCTTGGCGATGAAAATTTCGGCAGAGCCGTTGGGGAGAAGGTGCCGGGAGTGGACCTGCTGGTGCTGGGACATACGCACCGCGCCATTGATGACGTCATCCTCGAAGGAGCCGACGGTCGTGACGTCGGGGTCATTCAGCCCGGCCGCTGGGCGTCTCATCTTGGAGTTGCTGAAATGGATATTGTCCGGAAAGAGGATGGGACGATCCGCGTTGTTTCCATGTCCACTGCAAATCACAGTGTGGCAGAGGTGGATGAACATCCCGAAATAGTGGCCCTGACCCTTGAAGCGCATCAGGACGTGGTTGCATTTGTGACAGAACCTATGGCCATGACCGATGACGAATGGTCGGCGCGTGATGCCCGAAAAGAAGACACCCCTGTCATTGATCTCATTCAGACCGTACAGAAAGAGCAGACCGGGGCGCAGCTATCGGCGGCGGCGGCTTTCAACACCTCCGTTTCTTTTGGCCCGGGACCCGTCACACGCGGCGACATTGCCCTGCTCTATCCCTATTTCAACACCCTGTACAAA
>SKYY01000168.1 GCA_007127665.1 Balneolales bacterium
CTGTGCGTGATCACCGCGCACTCCTTGGCAAAACCCTCAACATGCTGCGCCTCCTTTGAAAGAAAGGATTTGGGGATGAACAACGGGAAATAGGCATTGCGATGGCCTGTCTCCTTGAACATGGTGTCCAGCTGCCGCTGCATGTTCTCCCATAGGGCATAACCATTGGGTTTGATTACCATGCAGCCCCTGACAGGTGAGTGAGAGGCCAGTTGCGCTTCACGCACAATATCCAGGTACCATTGGGAATAATCTTTCGCTCTTTGCGTTATTTTTTTTGCCATATGAGTCTGTTGCTGTAAATACGATGATGTCACAAAAGGTTCTCTGAAGCGTGATTCCTCGCCGTTTCAGAATGTGTGGTTGAAAATACGTGTTTCCTCTTCCAGTTTCATGTGTTTAAAATTTTTTGATTCAAGCGGTCACATAGAATGCCCATGACGTTTTAATCATGCTCCTGTGTGTAAGATTGCCGTCACAGCCTTTGCACCTGCTGACTTTGCCCTTTGCGACTTTCAGAAAAATCGAATTTTTCTTATCTTTCACTCTTGTAGAAAATCAGGCGTGGTAGCTCAGTTGGTTAGAGCGTCGGATTCATAACCCGGAGGTCGGCGGTTCAATCCCGCCCCACGCTACAGCATGCATTCCGGAATGGTGTCTGCTCCGGAATTGCAACTATCCCATCGGACAAAAAAAAAGCACCCCATCCTTTCATAGACGAGGTGCTTGTTTATCATCTACAGACGGCTATTACCCCATTTGCACTTCCAAGTTATTGGGGTTGGCAATATCATGCAATCAATGAAAAAGCGTAATATTGCTACGTGTTTTTACGTAGTTTTACGTTGTCAGCCCATCTTTTTAATACCGGAACTTTTCAAAAAGAGGGAGAAACAATCTTGTTTTTGATGGCATAACGCACAAGACCGGCAGTGTTCCTGATTCCCAGTTTACTCATGAGATTGGTCCGGTGGGTATCGACCGTGCGGGGGCTGATGAACAGTTTTTCCGAGATTTCGAAACTGGTATTGCCTTCAGCGATGAGCTGTAAAATTTCACGCTCTCTGCGGGTTATTTTTGGATTATCACTTTTGTCTTTGTCCCAGCCCGATTGCACTTGTTGTACATAACACGTGTTCATGAATCTGGAAACGGATTGGCTGAACACTTTCTCGCCCTTGTACACAGCGCGGATACACTCCAGCAGCTCATTGCGGGCGCTGTCTTTCATCATGTAACCGTTGGCCCCGGCATTGATAACTTCATTCAGATAATCTTCACCGATGTGCATCGTGAGAATCAAAATGCGGGCATGGGGGTCAAAACTCAGGATCTCTCGCGTCGTCTCTATTCCGTTGCCTTCGGGCATGGTAATATCCAGAATACATACGTCTGGACGTTTTTCCTGATAAAGCAGATATGCCTCGTCACCTCTCGTAGCCTCCCCTATCACCTCAATGTCATCCGCCGAATCTATCATGCTTCGTATGCCATACCGCAGCAGATCGTGGTCGTCGGCAACCATGACGGTAATTCGCTTATGGGGTGTGTTTTTTTGTCTGCTCATTACGATTGCTTGAATCGCACGCTGATGATAATCAAAATAGATGCTTCTCCTCATCACTATCTGCAAGATAACAGAAATCTTATCAAAATTTCTGCAACAGTTTCAAAAAATCGGTAATTGTAATTATTGTACAAGAGATTTCAGCGATTAATCTACAATATTTGTACTTTAACACTCTTTTTGTTTGCGCAACACGTGATGCCATCCGCACCAACAGCTTGCCAACTTTTCCAGTTACCAATACAAATATTCCGGCCAAATTCAGAAATGACTTTAATCAGAACGCACACATGTGGAGAACTGACCCGGGAACAGACCGGTGAAACAGCAATATTGAACGGTTGGGTAGGTACCCGGCGCGACCTCGGCGGAGTCATATTTATTGATCTTCGCGACCGTTATGGCATTACCCAGGTTGTTTTTTCTCCGCAGGACGACAAGACGGCGCATGAACTGGCAGACCAACTCCGGCCCGAATACGTGATCGGCGTGGAAGGGGAAGTAAGACAGCGCGACCCCATAAACGTCAATCCGAATGTCAAAACCGGTGATATCGAACTCCGTGTCAAAAAACTGGTCATCTACTCCCGCTCCGAAACCCCGCCTTTTGAGATCCAGGACGACTTGAAGACCAATGAAGACCTCCGGCTGAAATACCGCTACCTGGACCTGCGCCGGCCCGCGATGCAGAGGAACCTGATGCTGCGTTCCGCCCTCTACCGCCACACCCGTGAATACTTCCACGAACAGCAGTTCGCCGAGATCGAAACACCCTTCCTCATGCGCAGCACCCCGGAAGGCGCCCGCGATTACCTGGTGCCCAGCCGTGTCAACCCCGGTAAATTCTTCGCACTTCCGCAAAGCCCCCAGACCTACAAGCAGATACTCATGGTCTCCGGCATGGACCGCTACTTCCAGATCGTCAAATGCTTCCGCGATGAAGACCTGCGGGCCGACCGCCAGCCCGAATTCACCCAGATCGACGTGGAAATGTCGTTCGTCGACGAAGAACAGGTCTACACCCTGATGGAAGGCCTGCTCCAGCGCATCCTCAGGGAAGTGGTCGGCGCCCAAGTCGACACACCCTTCCCCCGCATGACCTACAAGGAAGCCATGACCACCTACGGCAGTGACAAGCCCGACACCCGCTTCGATATGAAATTCGTCGACTTCTCCGAAATTGTCAGGGACTCCGAATTCCGCGTCTTCTCCAAAACCGTAGCCGATGGCGGCGCTGTGGTCGGGTTCGTCGTCCCGGGTATGGGGTCACTCGGACGCGGCGTCATGGACCGCCTCACCAAACGCACCCGCGACGAGATCGGTGCCGGCGGACTCATCTACATCAAAAACAACGAAGACGAAATCTACTCCAGCGTCAGCAAATTTGTTTCGGAGGATATGACCCGCGCCATGGTCGAAGTCAGCGGCGCCCAAAAAGGCGACCTCATCCTGCTGCTGGCCGGATCCGCCGAAACCGTCTACGGACAACTCGGCGACCTGCGCCTGCTCATGGCCCGCGAGTACGACCTGATCGACACCTCCGCCTACAACCTGCTCTGGGTCACCGACTTCCCGCTGCTCGAATACGACAGCGAAGACGGCCGCTACTACGCCATGCACCACCCGTTCACCTCACCGCGTCCCGAAGACGTTGAACTGCTCAAAACCGACCCCGGGAAAGTCCGCGCACGCGCCTACGACCTGGTCATGAACGGCAGCGAAATCGGCGGCGGCTCCATCCGTATCCACGATACCGAACTGCAATCCACCATGTTCGAGGCCCTTGGCATCGGCAAGGATGAGGCACAGCAGAAGTTCGGGTTTCTGCTGGATGCGTTCCGCTACGGCGCGCCGCCCCACGGCGGTATCGCGCTCGGCCTCGACCGCATCGCCATGCTGCTCACCGAAGCAAAAAGCCTGCGCGACGTCATCGCCTTCCCGAAAAACCAGCGGGCCATCAGCCTCATGGACAACTGTCCATCTGTAGTGGACCAGGCACAGCTCAGGGAACTGCATATCCGGCTGGCACCCGGACTCGATTCGGCTGATAAATAATCCGTTTGCCGGGAACAATTCGAGCACGGAATGCCAGGCTGGCCCCGGGCAGCTGATTACTCCTCTTTAAGGATGTTTTTGTAAGTCTGTCCACCCTTGTACATGTAGTTGATCCCGTTGAACGCCGCAACACGGTAGGCCTCCGAATACGTGGGATAGTTGTGCACCGTATCCAGGAAATATCGCGCGCTTCCCCCGAAATTGAGGACCGCCTGGCCGGTGTGGATAAGATCACACGCCCCGGAGCCCACTATGTGCACGCCAAGCAGCCGCAGCGATTCGGTCTCAAAGACCAGCTTAAGCATCCCGCGGTGGGTGCGAGCGATGTTGGCTTTGGTCAGGTTCCGGTAATACGCCCGCCCTACGGTCACATCGCCGATCTGGTTTTTCGCCTCTTCTTCCGTCAGGCCCACACTCGCAATTTCAGGGATGGCGTAGATCCCGTACGGAATAATGCTCTCCGTTTCCATCCTGGAAATGCCGAACATGTGGCAGGATGCGGTACGCCCCTGCGAAAAGGATACCGAGGCAAGGCCGGGATGGCCGATCACATCACCCGCCGCGTATATGGATGGCACCTTGGTCTGGTAGTTTTCATCCACCTGTATAAACCCTTTGTCGTCGGTTTTGATACCAAGTTCATTCAGCCCGAGACGCGACGAGTTCGGTTTGCGGTCACCGAAATAGAGTACCAGCTCCGTCTCCACAACATGCATTTCACCGGTGTCCTTGTCCTGGTACTTGACCTCGGTGCAATTTCGCAGGGGGTTGGGGCCGACCTGCAGCACACGGGTCCGGTTGAAAATGTTGATGCGGGCTTCCTCCAGCGCCACTCTGAATTCCTCCTTGATCTCCTTGTCAAGGAACATCAGGTAATCTTGCTGGCCGTTCAGAACGGTGACCCGTGTTCCGAGCGCTGAAAAGACCGTGGCGAATTCCATGGCCTGGATGTTGGTACCCACTATGACCAACCGTTTCGGGATGTAATGGATATCCAGGATCGACCGGTTGTCCAGAACGGTGACGTGGTCTATCTCAAACTCATCCGGCCCGGTTGATGTGGCGCCGGTGGAGATCAGTATGTTATCGGCTGAAAACCGTTTTTTTTCGCCATCCTCGCTGCTCACTTCAACGGTGTGCGCATCCAGGATACGTCCGAAACCCAGGGCGGTATCCACCTCGTTCTTGATCAGGCTGTCTTTGATCTCGCTGTTCTGCGTTGCCAGCACCCGGTCCTTGTAGCGCAGCACGTCACGCATCCGGAAGCGGTCATAGGGCTTTATGCCTTCATCGCCGAACTGGGATGTGTACCGGTGGATACTGCTGGCGGTCTCTCTGAGGGCCTTGCTCGGTACCGTTCCGGTATTGATCCACGTGCCGCCCAGAAAATTTTCATTGGCCTCAATGATCAAGGCTTTTTTGTCGAACTTGGCAGATTGCATGGCGCAGGAGAAACCTGCCGGACCGCTGCCAAGGATGATGACATCATAATCTCTGGTCATGTTCCTTTTATCCGTGTTGGTTCTACAGTTTTCAGTATCAATATGCGCTGCCTGCAAGATAGCACGAAAATCCCTTCATGACAGAAATTATTTCCGGATGCACGCTGTTACAGTAGCAGCGAACAATTGCGATTGCTATCTGAACAAACAAATAAGAATAAATTAGTGAGAGGTATAACATGGCTTTCAAACTTCCCGATCTTCCGTATGACTACGATGCGCTCGAGCCGCACATCGATGCAAAAACCATGGAGATTCACCACACCAAGCACCACCAAACGTATATTGACAAGGCCAATGATGCCCTCAAGGGACACCCGATGGCTGAACGTCCCGTCGAGGAAGTGCTTCGGAATATTGACAGCCTGAACGAGGACATCCGTCAGGCCGTGATCAACAACGCCGGCGGACATGCCAACCACTCGCTCTTCTGGGAAGTCTTGAGCCCGGATGGCGGAGGAGAACCCAAAGAAGCCGTGGCCGGGGCCATCAACAAATCATTTGGCTCTTTTGACGCATTCAAGGAAAAATTCGCAAATGCGGCCGCCACACGTTTCGGTTCCGGCTGGGCATGGCTGGTCGTGAACAAGAACGGTGAACTGGAAGTCATTTCCACCGCCAATCAGGACAGCCCGCTCATGAAAGGCCTAACCCCCATCCTGGGACTGGATGTCTGGGAGCACGCCTACTACCTCAACTACCAGAACCGTCGCCCCGACTACGTCAAGGCATTCTGGAATGTCGTGAACTGGGATAAGGTGGAAGAAAACTTCAAAAACGCCCAGAGTTGACAGATC
>SKYY01000186.1 GCA_007127665.1 Balneolales bacterium
CCGCGCTCGCGCTCCTCGGGGGCGTTGTCGATTTCGTCAAAGGCCTTGGCAACTCCGCCATACTTGGCCGACAGCGTGCGCGTGATGGCCGCCGTCAAGGTCGTCTTGCCGTGATCCACGTGTCCGATCGTTCCGATGTTCACGTGGGGCTTGGTCCGTTCAAAAGTTTCTTTTGCCATGATTGGTGATCTTTTTTTAAGTAAAAAGTTTGCTCATTATTTATGTTGGTGCGCTGCTGAAATGCTGCAAAGGTACGAGCCGCTACTCGGATTTGAACCGAGGACCCCTTCCTTACCATGGAAGTGCTCTACCTCTGAGCTATAGCGGCTTGCGTGTGGAGCGGGCGACGGGACTCGAACCCGCAACATTCAGCTTGGAAGGCTGACACTCTACCAGTTGAGTTACACCCGCACTTACAAGTGGGGAGGACAGGATTCGAACCTGTGAAGGCATAGCCAACAGATTTACAGTCTGCCCCGTTTGACCGCTTCGGTACCTCCCCGGGGATTTCAAAAAATGAAAGAACAAATACGCATGAGCCAGTGACCGGATTCGAACCGATGACCGACGGTTTACAAAACCGTTGCTCTACCAACTGAGCTACACTGGCAAATCATTCAGTATGTCAAAAAAAACCGGCCGAAAAGACCAGGCTCGCGGCTTTGCAAATTCTAAAAAAGGTCTCAAAATAACATCAAACCGCAATTATCCGCACATATCGAAAGACCTTTAAATTAGGGACATTTGCAATAGATGTCAACAAAACAGAAAAAAATATTTTTTCTCCCGTTAATCCGCTCCGTCCGTGTAAAGCAGGCAGACCGCCATGGCGCAGATGCCTTCCTCCCTGCCGATCATGCCGATGCGTTCGGAAGTGGTCGCTTTCACGGATACAGCGTCCGGATCGATTTCCAGGTCTTCGGCAATACATGCGCGCATACGGTCGATATGGGGGCGCAGTTTCGGCCGCTCGGCCACAACGGTGCTGTCGACATTGCCGACCCGGTATCCTTTTTCGCGGATCCGTTCCACAGTTTTCCTGAGCAGCTCCCGGCTGTCGGCTCCTTTCCAGGCGGGATCCGTATCCGGGAAGTGCGTACCGATATCGCCCATGGCGGCCGCGCCCAGCAGTGCGTCGGTTATGGCGTGAAGCAGCACGTCGGCATCCGAGTGCCCGTCCAGGCCTTTTTCATGGGGGATGTGCACTCCGCCCAGCACCAGTTTCCGTCCCCCGGACAGACGGTGGAGATCGTATCCGTAACCGGTTCTGATCATGTTCATGTTCATGGGTCGGTGCTTTATGAGTCGTGGTTTTTTTGGTTCTGGTTCAGCTGCTGGCTGCTGTTGCCAATTGTTGCCGGCTGTTATCAGCTGTTATGCTTCAGCCACTGCTCTGCAAAAAACAGGTCGGAAGGATAGGTGATCTTGATATTCTCCTGGCTTCCCTTTACCACGCGCACCGTATAGGCGGCGTGTTCAGCAAGGGAGGCGTCATCGGTGGCGACAAATCCGGTACCGGCGGCTTTTTTGTAGGCATTCAGCAGCACCTCGATCCGGAAGGCCTGCGGTGTCTGCGCCAGCCATACGTTGCGGCGGTCCGGGGTGTCGGTGATGCGGCCGGACTCATCCACCAGTTTTACCGTATCCCTGGCCGGTATGGCCAGTATGGCTGCCCCGTCGGATGCCGCCACCCGCAGTGCTTCTCCGACCGCATCCAGCGGAAAACAGGGACGTACCGCATCGTGCACCATAACCAGCTCCGTTTCCGATCCCTCAAGTGCCTGCAGGCCGTTGTAGACGGAGTCCATGCGCTCTTTGCCTCCCGGGACCACATCCAGCATTACCTGTCCGGTCCTGCGGGCGGTTTCAATGCATTGGGCGGCGATTTCATGCACGGTATCGGCCATGTCGGCGGATGAGGGGATGACCAGGTGCCGGACTGCCTCCAACCTGAGGATGCGGGTAATGGTGTGACCGAGGATGGTCATCGTCCCGATCTGCAGCAGCTGCTTGGGCTGCCCGGAGTCCATGCGGCTTCCCCGTCCTGCGGACGGTATAATGACACCGGCTTGGGGGTTCATGGGTCAGATAATGAGCATGGCGTCGCCGAAGGAGAAGAAGCGGTATTTCTTGTCGACCGCCTCCCTGTAGGCGTGCATCAGGAAATCGAAATCGGCGAATGCGGCCGCCAGCATGAGCATGGTGGATTCGGGACGGTGGAAGTTTGTGATCAGCGCTTCGGTGATCTTGAAGTCGTAGGGCGGATAGATGAACTTGTCGGTCCATCCCATGGCGGCTTTGGCGTGACCGCTGGCCGTGGTGCTTGTTTCAATGGCGCGGACGGCGGAGATGCCGCAGGCGACCACCTTGTGCTTTTTGGAGTTGAGCACTTCGTTGATGGTGCTGGCGGAATCTTCTGAGATGTAGTAATTCTCGGAGTCCATGCGGTGCTTGGTCAGGTCCTCAACCTCCACCTGGCGGAAGGTTCCCCAGCCGATATGCAGTGTGACGGGCGCCATGCGCACGCCCTGGTCCTTCAGTTTGGCGACCAGCTCCTCGGTGAAGTGCATGCCGGCGGTGGGTGCCGCAACGGCGCCGCGTTCTCGGGCGAAAATGGTCTGATACCGTTCCTTGTCGGCTTCTTCGGGTTTGCGCTTGATATAGGGAGGAAGCGGCATCTCGCCCAGCTCGTCCAGCATGGCGTAGAGCTTCTCGTTGGGTTCGTCGGACAGGAAGCGGATGGTGCGTCCGCGCGAAGTGGTATTGTCCACCACCTCGGCCACGAGCTCGTCGCCGAAATAGAGCTTGTTCCCGATGCGTATTTTGCGGGCGGGTTCCACCAGCACGTCCCACAGCTTGTTCTCGGGCTGGAGCTCACGGAGGAGGAACACCTCGATGGAGGCGTCTGTCTTCTCTTTCTTGCCTTTAAGCCGGGCGGGAAAAACTTTCGTGTTGTTGTAGACCAGGCAGTCACCTTTGTTGAGGTATTTATGGATGTCGGCAAAGGTCTCGTGCGCAATCGATTTGTCGGCCCGGTTCAGCACCATCAGTTTCGCAGCGTCTCTTGGTTCTACGGGATGGGAAGGGATCTTTATCTTTTCAAATTCGTATCTGAAATCCGTTAATTTCATGTTGGTCATGGTAATTTCGAAAAATTGTAATATGCATATTGGAGAACTGCGAAAAGTTTAGTAATATAATAATTTTGGAGGCGTTTGACAAGCCTTATCTCTCATTCGGAGGTGTGCCAGAGCGGTCGAATGGGGCGGTCTCGAAAACCGTTGTACACTTTGTGTACCGGGGGTTCGAATCCCTCCACCTCCGCAGATGTGGCTGGCCGGACGGTCCCGGTTGGAAAACAATTCCGTATCCAGTCAAAATGGCGAAAAAAAAATGCATTATCTCGGGCATTCTGCTTGACATAATTTAAATGTTTTCGTTACGTTATTGTATACGAAAAAAAGCAGACCGGCCGGTACCCCATGTCCGGCCAATCCGACTAAACAGGAACACCTATGAGAATCCATACGATCGCATTCCTTCTTGCCGTGTTGCTGGCGTTGCCGCTTGCGCAGTCGCAGGCCCAATTCCGGGCTGATGCCGGGTCCACACTTGACCGTACCGGTCCCGTTCTGCGTACCAGCGACCAGGACCGCACATCTTTTCTGGGCCTGCAGGATTTCCGGATGGACCATTCCTACGAAGTGACCATGGGTTCTTTCGGCGGCAACATGTTCAACCGGAACACCTACACGAATACCATGCACATGATGTTCAATGACCGGTTGTACGGGCGGGTGGATCTTTCCATGTCCCATTCCCCTTTCGGGCCGGGCTTCATGGGGCAGAACGAACAGGCCCAGTTTTATGTCCGAAATGCCGAACTGAATTACAAGTTCAATGAAAATACCCGCATCCAGCTCCGATTCCAGCAGATTCCGCAGGGTCACGGCTACGGGTACTACCCTTCCCATTACCGCAGAAATCACATGTATGACCCTTTTCGCGTATGGTAATTACAGGGAGTACGGCTTACCGTTGAGAACCACTCCATTCCCATCTGAATGACAGAACAAGAGCGTTCTCACTATCTGCTGCATGCCGCACTGGGTTTCCTGAGCATCCTTCTGCTGATTCTCCTGGTTGCCCTTTTCACCCGTATCATCTATCCCCGCATCGTTTCGGAGCGTACGGAAATCGGCCTTCTCCTCAGTGAAGTGATCCAGGTAGAGGTGCGCAACGGATGCGGAGTGCCGGGACTGGCAAGCCGATTCACCTCCGTCCTGCGCCAGAACGGATTTGATGTGGTGGAATCGGGGAATTTCGACACTTTTGACGTATCACGCACGTTTGTTGTAGACCGAAGCGGAAACCTGGACAACGCCCGCCGGGTGGCCCGCGCACTGGGCTTGTCCGACGACCGGATTATCAGGGAAATCTCTCCTGATTTCTATCTTGACGCTACCATTGTGATCGGATCCGATTACGAAGCGCTAAACCTGTAACATTACACAAAATTCTATCCAGACGTAACTCCTTACGCTGCCTATGAACGAAACCCGGACTTCTACCTCACGCACCACCAGAAAAAGCCCTCAATTCGCCCCGTTAGTTAGCATCATAAACGAAGCCCTGCTTGAAAAGAAAGCAGAGGAGGTTCGCGTACTTGATGTGCGCAAACTGACTACTTTAACAGACTATTTCATCATCTGCCATGGCGGGTCGGATACCCAGATCCGCGCACTTGCCAACAATGTCACCGAGAAGATCAAAGAGCAGACCGGTGAGCACGTATGGCGAAAGGAAGGTCTTGAAAGTAAAAAATGGGTCGTCCTGGATTATGTCGATGTGGTCGTTCATATTTTCAACGAGGAGACAAGGAGTTTCTACGCACTGGAGAAAATGTGGAATGATGCCGAAATCACGGACATCCACGATGAAAAATCATGATAGCCGTCCACTGGGGAAGCTGAGCCGGTTCTTCTGGCTGATTTTCCCGGCATTCCTGCTGATGATGCCATCGGTACCGGGCTTTTGCATGCTGAGCGCATGCGCTTCAGGCGGGCAGAGCCGGAGTGAACCGCCGGGCACATCCACCCACCAGCCCGAAGATCCGCCGGGCGACTCTAATATTCAGTACAGTCCGGTCTACGTTGAGCAGGCCGTCATGGCGACTGACCCGCCGGACCGGTACCTGCGCATCAGCGGTCATCTGCCCACCCCCTGCCATCATCTTGCGACCCCGGAATTCAGGATGGAGGCGGACACGCTGCACATTACGCTGAAATCCTGGCAAAAACCGGATGCAGTGTGCGTGCAGGTCCTGGAACCCTTTGTATATTACCTTTCGCTTGAAGCTTATGACAAGCCGGTTCCGGCTCTGATCCGCGTGAATGAGGAGCCGGTCGCCCGGTGACTTCTTCCGAACCCTAAATTATTATTGCTATGCGTGTACTTGTTACAGAGCCCCAACCCGGCAAGGGGATCGATCTGCTTTCCGCCCGATATGATGTGACCGTTGGCCGGCGCGGTGATTTTGACAGTGAAGAACGCCTGAAAGAGGTGATCGGCGACTATGACGCCCTGCTGAGCTGCCTGTCCACCCCCGTCACAGGGGATGTGCTCCGTGCCGGCAAAAAGCTGCGGATCGTATCCAACTATGCCGTGGGATACAATAATATTGATGTGGAGACCGCGAAGGAACTCGGGATCCTGGTTTCCAATACACCGGATGTGCTCACCGAGGCGACGGCCGACTGTGCGTTTGCGCTGCTTCTGGGGGTTGGCCGGCGCATCCGCGAAGCCGAGGACAGCCTGCGGGCCGGCGAGTTCGACGGCTGGCACCCGTTCGGTTTTCTGGGAACGGAGATCCACGGCAAAAACGCTGGAATTCTCGGCCTGGGC
>SKYY01000198.1 GCA_007127665.1 Balneolales bacterium
CCATCCGGACTGTATTGCAGGTTGGCAATGGCGCTGTCAAATTCCGTGATTTGGGCAGCCCCGGACCCATCCGGTTTCATCTCCCAGAACTGTCCGCCACGCAGAAATCCGATGCGCCGGCCATCCGGACGCCAGACGGGTGAACCGGCCGACGGGCTCTGCGTTAGCTTGACTGAATCTCCTCCGTCGGTCGGAGCCGAGTAAATATAGGTGGTACCGCTGTTGTCATCCACCGACATCCGGGTAACAGTGAATAGCACGGTGGATCCGTCCGGCGAAACCACGGGCGATCCCACCCGCCCAAGTTCGAGCATTTTTTCCGGCGTGAGCCCGGTCTGGGCGGACAATGAAACGGTTCCGGTCAGCAGCAGCGTCAGTAACAGAACGGCAATACGGGTCAGATAATTAAGAGGATTCATCATGAGAGGGGCTGGATTTGCTGAAAAAGTTGCGATAAGTGGCCAGGCATTTCGGCCTGCCCGCAAAATAGCAAAACACTCACTCATAATCGCCAAGCCACTGCACATATTCGCCATATTTCGTTCCCGCAAACGTCCGGTACAACCGGACGTCCGCCGTGATAAGCGGAATTTGGGTGATCTGCGCAGGTATCACATACAGACAGTCGTAGTACCCGATTTTCTTTTCCAGCGCCAGATCCAGTGCAAGGTCACGATACTTCGCCGACTTCAAAACCTCGACCGGCAATGCCCGCAGCGCCCTGATCATCTGCTTTACTTCAACATCCGCCAGCAACTTTTTTCTCGAAAGCTTCGACAGCACACTGTTCATTTCCAGGAAAAAATAATCGGGTACAATGAAGCCAGTGTCACTATGCAACAAAATATCGGCCTGTTCCGTCAGCTCCTCTTCCCGGAAAAACCACTTCACCGCAACACTGGCATCCAGAATGCACTGAGTCATGCGTTTTTTACTTCTCCGCGTCATTTGCCTCATCCTCCCGGGGTCAGCAGCCACCCTTTTCTTTCTTTCACCGGTCCCTGTCCTCTCTCAGGATTTTCATGAGGTCTGGGGCACTCTTTTTGCCTGTTTCATAGGAAACCCTGGCCTCCGCTATCATGGAAATGGCTTCTTCTCTCGTGGATGTACCGGCAGACTCCTCCAAAATAGACTTTATTTCGGCATTCATGGACCTGCTATTGGCCATTGCCCTTTTCTTCAGCCATTCAAGCGTGTTTTCATCAAGGTTTCTGATAAGTATGTCAGCCATGATCGTGGGGGTATAGTGATAGTGTGATATCATAATGATAGCAATTTTTGTGAGTATTTTCAAGTATCTATTTTACAGATCCTGAACTTGCAAAATACTTACACTGCTATCCCTGCCCGTTTAGTGCTCCGGCCTTCTCCTGCATCAGCTCCATACCCTTGCGGATCGCCTGCTCATTGAGTGGAATGAGATGGTGGTAGCGCTCTGGCAGCACTTTCTCCAGTCCCCTGATCACATTTTCCACTTCCAGCACCGGCTTGACCGCCAACAGTCCTCCGATCACGATCATGTTGAATACCTTGGTGTTTTTCATGCGGACCGACTCATCATAGGCCGCCAGCGAACGCACTTCAACATCCGTGCGCTCCGGCATACGCGTCATGCCATTTTCCTCAAAAAGCAGCAATCCACCCGGCTTAACGGCTTTCTCAAACTTGTCCATAGACGGCTGGTTGAGCACAATCGCTGTATCAAACTCTGTCAGCACCGGCGAACTGATCGCTTCGTCGCTCAGAATGACGGTACAGTTGGCCGTCCCGCCACGCATTTCCGGTCCATACGACGGCATCCAGCTCACTTCCAGTTCCTGCATCACCCCGCCATAGCACAAAATCTGTCCCATCGAGAGCACTCCCTGTCCGCCAAAACCTGCGATGATCATCTCTTCAGTCATATCGAAATTCCTTTACGTTCAGTGGTAAATCCATTTTTTCTGCATTGAACCTGTTTTTTTCAGGCAATTTCTGCAACATCTTTACCTGTTCGCCTTCTAACGGCCGTCCTTCCCGCCGTTCACAAGCCCTTTCCCCGGCACCTTGATATCCCCGAGCGGGTAAAACGGGAACATGTTCTCCTCCATCCACTTGTTGGAGTCCACCGGGTTCATCTTCCAGCCGGACGGGCAGTTCGAAACCACCTCCACCAGGCAGGTCCCTTTGTTCTCCTTCTGGTACTCCAGCGCCTTCTTCATCGCCCGCCTGGCCTTCCGCGCATTGCCCGGCGTATGCACCGACTGCCGGGTCACGTAATACGTCCCGGGCAGCTGCGCCACCAGTTCGGTGATCTTCAGCGGATTGCCCATGGTCTTTACATCGCGCCCCATCGGACACGTCGAGCTCTTCATGCCGGGCAGCGTGGTCGGCGCCATCTGTCCGCCCGTCATGCCGTAAATCCCGTTATTGATGAACACGATGAGGATATTCTCCCCGCGGTTGCACGCGTGGATGGTCTCGGACGTGCCGATCGCGGCCAGATCCCCATCCCCCTGGTAGGTAAAGACATACTTTTCCGGGAGGACGCGCTTGATGCCGGTCGCCACGGCCGGTGCCCTTCCGTGTGCCGCCTCCTGCATATCAACATTCAGGTAATAGTAGGCCAGCACCGAGCATCCAACGGGCGCAACGCCTATGGTTTCGCTCTGGATTCCCAGCTCGTCAATGGCCTCTGCCAACATCCGGTGCGCCGTTCCATGCCCGCATCCCGGACAATAGTGCAGTTCCCGGTCGGTCATGACCTCGGTCTTCTTGTAGACCAGGTTTTCAGGGCTGATGATCGATTGTTCTGCCATAATATTTCCGCTGTTGCTGTTTTGTTTTAATGTTCTGGTGGATGGGGTTTTAGGCTGCCAGTCCGGTTTTGCCGCATCCAGCCGGCCGACACGGTATCGCAGGTCCGTCCGTCGCGGAACCCCTCACTCCGCTTGCGCCGGCTGTTTCTTGTGCCACTCTTCAAGCCGTGACTCCAGCGCCTTCAGGGTCTCATCCGGGCCCGGTATCATGCCGCCGAACCGTCCGAAATGCTCCACGGGCGTGCGTCCGTTAACCGCCAGCCGCACATCCTCCACCATCTGGCCGGCATTCATCTCCACGGTGAGCATGCCGCTTACCTGTCCGGCCAGCCGCCGGACCTCATCCACCGGAAACGGGTAGAGGGTGATAGGCCTGAGCAGACCGGCGCGGATTCCCTTCATGCGCGCCAGGTCCATCGCCTTGCGCGCGATCCGCGCACTGGATCCGAACGCCACGAACAGCACTTCGGCATCCTCGCAGCGGTACGACTCAAACCGCACCTCGTTCTTCTCCACTTCGCGATACTTGGCCTGAAGCCGGAGGTTTACCTGTTCCATATCCTCCGACTCCAGATGCAGCGAGGTGACAACGGTGCTCTTCTCGCCGGGCTTTTTGCCCCGCGTGGCCCACTCTGGCGCTTCGCTGAGCCGGGGCTGCTGCTCGAACAGCTCCACCTTCTCCATCATCTGCCCGATGATGCCGTCGGTAAGGATCATCACCGGGTTGCGGTACCTGAACGCCAGGTCAAAGGCCAGGCGCATGAAATCGACACTCTCCTGCACGGTGGACGGAGCCAGCACAATGAGCTTGTAGTCGCCGTGTCCACCCCCTTTTACCGCCTGGAAATAGTCGGACTGTGACGGCTGGATGGTCGCCAGTCCCGGCCCGGCCCGAACCACGTTCACGATCACGCACGGCAATTCCGCCCCGGCCAGGTACGATATCCCCTCCATCTTGAGGCTGATGCCCGGACTCGACGACGACGTCAGCGCCCGTTTGCCGCATCCCGCGGCTCCGTAAACCATGTTGATCGACGCAATTTCACTCTCGGCCTGGAGCACCTGCATGCCGGTACGTTCGGCCGTATTGGCACTCATCAGGTACTCGATGATCTCCGATTGCGGGGTAATGGGATATCCGAAATAGGCATCCACGCCGGCCAGTATGGCGGCTTCCGCCATGGCCTCGTTGCCTTTCATGAGTCTGATTTCTTTTGTCATCTGCTTACATCCATTTCGATTCTTACGTTCAGAATGAACTCACATGCCGGGATTACATCTTTTCCTGTATGTCATCCCGATACTGTCATGTTCGTAGCGCTTCGCGACCATCGGTTCATGGCCACACTGTTGCAACCTCGCGGTTGTTCTCATGCTTACGTTTCGTTGTTACTTGACCCGATAGACTTTGATTACGGCATCCGGACAAACAATGGCGCAGTTGGCGCAGCCGGTGCAGTCAGAATTCACTTTCACGGTATACTGATAGCCCTTAGCGTTCACTTTCTTGCTCATTTCGAGCACATCCTTGGGACACGCATCCAGACAAACCTGACAACCCTTGCATCTTTCGATGTCGATGATAATGTCTCCCTTTGCTGCCATATACAAGATAATTAGGAGTAAACCTGTGCTTTATAGGGAAGCGCTTCCAGCTGTCAGCCGACCAAGCGCTAGTTCTTTTTTTTATTGACGATATACGTTGGTGCAATTCGTTGATGTGTTACCCCAAGATGGTGCTTTCCGGAGTAAAAAAACAAGTTTTTTTTGAAGCTTTCAATCGCACTCTCTGCAAATAATATTACACCTGATTCTAAAGATATGATGAAGCGCCTTTTTCTTGACCGGGTGGATGCGTTCGGTGGCAGAGCGAAAAACGGGGCTCATGCCTGAGTATTTTGAGATGGTGGAAACCGCGTAGTCCGGCAGGCGCGGGGTGGCTCAGCGGAATCTCATTTCGTGCCTTACCGCGTCGACATTGTCCCTACCGGTCAGCATTTCCAGAAGCGTGAACGCGACATCCAGGGCCGTTTCGGGTCCGGTCGACGTGATGACATTACCGTCCACCACCAGCCGTTCATCCAGTACCTTTGCGCCAAATTCCGCCAGCTCCTTTCTCCGTGATCCATCCGGCAGGTCGTACGTGGTGGCTTTGCGGCCCTTAAGGATCCCCGACCTGCCGACGGGAAGCGCTCCGACACATACGGCAGCAACGGGCTTTTTATCCCGGTCAAACGCCCGGATTACGTCCAGAAACCGTTCGTCGTAGACATCCTCATAGAAACCCGCCGATTCAAATCCACCCGGAATGGCCAGCGCATCAAATGTTTTGCTGTCGATGGCGGTCAAACCCGCTTCCGGACGCACGATCAGGTTCCAGGTACACGATATTTCCGGACGGAGCGCCGCCGTCACCACTTGCACAGGTGCTGAGCCCACTTCCCGACTCCATCCCATCACATCGGTGAACACACTCGCTTCATAGGCCTCAAAACCCTGCGGTAAAAAAAGAAGTACTTTTTTCATCTGTTTAAGTTTTTCGATTTCTAAGGTCAGATAGAATATTCATGACCGGTTTTAATCATGCACCTGTGTGCAAGCAGGTGACTGTCATGTTCGTTTCATGCCTGTCATGTTCGTTTCATGCCTGTCTATTCCTGCTCCTGCATACTCATCCTTACGTTCTGGATCCTGCATCTCAATCCATATTTTCTGCATTCTGAATCGCAATTCTTATATTGCTTGCAGACCAGACCGTTGAAGCACAGAAAACCGGATTCCTGTGACACCTGTTTTTGAGCCTCATTATAGCGGTTTTTCTGGACGCTCCCAACAAAACAGTGCAAAATGGCTGACCTGAAACTCCTTGCTCATTACAATGCCGTCTTGACCATTGTCGCTTTGCTCTCACTGGCCTGGTTCCTGCAAACACCGGCCAACGAAACCGGTTTGCCCGAACCTTCCGTTCTTGTGGATGCGTTCTCCGGCAGTATTGTACCTGATGCAAGGCAAGGACGGGACACCCCCGGGCCACGATCGGATACTACCGAGCCTCAAAAAGAAATTGTCCTGACAGAGACGGAAATCAC
>SKYY01000240.1 GCA_007127665.1 Balneolales bacterium
CCCTCCTTTTGTGCTCTTTCTTCTCTGCCGAGGCCGCGGTTTCCGTAGGGTGGCTTCCTCAGTTTGCGGAAGAGCGAGAGAAGTATCCACCCGAAAGGGAGATAGTAACCGATAAGGTCCCAGTCGCGAAACCAGCGATTGGGAATCTTGCGGTTAGATCTTTTATCATGGAAATCCCGGTAATGCCGTGTGAACAGAATCGGCCAGCCGAAAGGGCTGGTGAGCCATCGGCGGCCTTTAATGCCACGGAAAGAGCGTATCAGGGAAGCGAAGTAATAGGGTTTTTTTCCATACCGGGATGCCAGGGCATCAAGTTCCTGCTGCATTTCCCGGCGGATATCCTCGGCAATGTTTTCCGCTTCGGCCCTTTCCGGGTCATCGGGTGTGACGGTGCCGCGTTTCCTGGCCCTTTCCCGCACGTCAATCGGTTTTCCGATGAAGAACTTCATATTGCAGGGAAACGCAAAATAGAAGAAGAACGGAAAGATGGCGGCGACAACGATAAGTGGCAGCGGGATAAAAGGGATGCCGATAAGACGGCTGCTGATCTTGTCGAGCCACCGGAATGTCAGGTTGGCGGGGTTTATCCACTCGGCATTGATACCGAAAACCGGAAGCAGGGGAACATCATGACGGGCGGCCAGCTTTACGAAACTGGGCTGAAATGGCTGCAGCCGATACCGGCGGTTGAAACCTTTACCGATGCCCGGGATACCTTCGGGGTAGTAGATCACCCGGCCGCCACGGGCAAGTACCCGGTCAAAATTGAGGTAGGTCTGGTCCACCGCCCCGAACTTCCTCCACCAGTTGTCCAGGCCGAAGGGACGCATCCACCAGTTGATTGCCAGCTTTGGTGAGTAAAGCGGTTTTATTTTAGCTTTTTCACCGAAACCGCCTTTCCGCCAGAGCAATTGATCAAGCACGAAGGAGTCGTGTGGAAACGCATTTCCGCTGTGGTTGGATGCGAGAATGACCGGTCCGGTTTCCGGAATGTTTTCAAAGCCGGAAAGGGTGGCGCGGAAGTAGTGATCCATGATACCGGAGGAAACTTCGCGGTAAAAACTTTCGAGATATTCGAAATCAATCGGATCCTCATCCGGGGTGATGCTGGAATATCGTTGCCGGCTCATGATTTCGGCTGTTTGTTGAAAAGGAAGAACAGGAAGCCGATGAGGAACAGCGCGCTCCAGAGCGGCCAGGGCCCTCCCTGAACCACGGCAAGCGTACCGGCAAGCACAAAAGTACCGCTCATGATGCTGCCGCTAAGGTTCTGAATGGAGTCCGGCTTCGGTGTGCGGTCAGAAAGGGTATCCTCCAGATGGTTCAGGCTGTCAGCGGTTATCCTTGGCAGGCGCATGAGCACATCGATCAGTTCCGGGGTTCCGCGCCAGAGTTCCTGCGCGATGGAAGCGGGATGAAACTGGTCCTGGAAGATCTTCAGTGCATGTTTTCGGGAGACGGCGGGGATATCGATCTTCGGGTTTAGCAACTTGCCGACTCCCTCATAGGTAATCAGCGCTTTGGTCATGAGAGTCATTTCAACGGGAAAGAAGACACGATGCCGTCCGCCGATGGCCAGCGAGTTGACAATGAGCTGTCCGAGACTGAAATCGCCGTAGGATGCGTGTTGGTAAAAACGCCGGAGCAGATCGCTGACGGAGCGCCGGAAACCGTTGGGATCCCCGTTTTTACCGACGCGCGCCATGGCGGCCAGATTGCGGGTGGCACCTTCGATATCCCCGGAGACAAGGGCATGGAAATAGTAAAGCATGCGCCGCCTGGTACGCTCCTCAAAACGACCCACCATGCCAAGATCGATGAAACCGATCTTGTCATCTTCCATGATCATCAGGTTGCCCGGATGCAGGTCGGCGTGAAAAAAACCGTCTTTGTAGAGCATGCGTATAATGGCCTCGGCGCCGCGATCCAGGATCTTGTCCCTGCGGTCGGCCGATGCCTCCGTGAGCTCGCTGGTGTCCGGCGTGATCCCCTCCAGAAATTCCATGCAGAGAACATCCCTCGTGGTGTATTCGCGATAGATCTCGGGGAAACGGATATAATCGACATCGCTGAAATTGGCTTTGAAGATCTCGGCATTGTCCGCTTCGTTTTCCATCTCCACTTCTTTGACGGTATAGGCGCCGAATTCCCGGATAAGCCGGCGCGGCTGGTACTGTGGAATCACCCAGTTAAGGAAGTGACCGAGCCATCGGAGCAGGATGATATCCGTTTCGACCGTATCGCGAATGCCGGGCTTGATGACCTTCAGGACCACGATCTTGCCGTCGAGTGTCACAGCGCGGTGTGTCTGTGCAATGGACGCCGAGCCAAGCGGTTCCTCATCCACCGTGATAAAGAAATCCTCCAGCTTGCCGCGCAGGTTGCTTTCAATGATGGTTCGGATGCTTTCAAAGGGTACTTGCGGGAGGTTGTAGAGCAGGTTCTTCAGTTCGGCCGTGATGATTTTCGGGAGGATGTCCTGCCGGAGCGAGAGGATCTGTCCCAGCTTGATGTAGGTTGGGCCGAGCAGCTCCAGCCGGCGTCGAAGCTGAACGGGAAAAGGCAGGTTGCGCAGGTCCCGTTTGACGAAGGGTCTTACCAGAAACGCGGTAAAGCGCGACGGAAAGGATCGGAGCCGTTTTTTACGCTCTTTGGAGAGGGAGGCGACATAGGCGATGATGCCGCCCATGAACAACCCCGACACGTGCCGGTGTATCTGTAAAAAACGACGCACAAGGCTTTTGTACGGGGCGAGCGGATCAAAATTACTTCTTCTGCCGGAGGCCTGGCGATCCTCTTCAGAAGATTCTTTTGGAATCCCGGTTTTGGAATCGGCTTCGGTATTATGGTTGCTCATCCGGCGTGGTTACGTAAAACGAAAAAAAAGCAAGATATTTGCACAGTAGCTTATTTGCAATCAGGGCATGGGTTATAAAGGCCCTTTGACGGATTGCTTGGAGTCCGGCAGCTTGTAATGCAGTGAAATCAAGTTACGGGATTCATTCCGGATTCGGGAATGATAAATTGGTGCTGAAAAGGCATTAAAAAAAGTTTCAACGGTCGCGTATTGCAATGCGGCGCGCAAACGTTATGTTTTCATTTCGGACTGCTGATGCAAGCTCCCCGGGAGAGCAAAAGCGGTCCTGGTTTTGAAAGTGGGCCGGACCTGGTCCTGCTGATAGTGAATGCTTTTTGCCCGTTGTGTTAACCTCTTTGAGATGATTACGAAATGACCAAGTTCAACAATTTCATACGGACATCGATGCTGGGCGGACTGGTGGTGCTGATGCCGGTTGTCGTCTTTTTCCTGGTTGTCCGCTGGCTGTACGGGGTAATGACGGATGTGATCTATCCGCTCACCTCGTTTCTTGTGGAAAAAACGGCCTTGCAGCAACTACTGGCTGATATTCTGGTGATTGCATCCATCCTGATTATCTGCTTTCTGATCGGCGTGTTCGTGAAAACACAGATGGGGAACCTGATTGTCCGGAGCTTTGAAAACGCAACACTCAGGCACGCGCCGGGCTACAGCATGATCAAGGAGACGGTGAGGATGTTTTTCGGGCGCAGCAAGTCGCCTTTTTCCGCGGTTGCCCTTGTGCGGCCGTTTTCCAGCGAGACCATGATGACGGCGTTCATTACCGACGAACACCCGGACGGAAGTTTTACCGTGTTCATACCCACTGCGCCCAACCCCACATCCGGCAACATCTACCACCTGCCGAAAGAGCGGGTGCATGTTGTGAATGTTCCGGTGGATGAGGCGCTGCGGACCATCCTGAGCTGTGGAATCGGGTCAACGAACATGATTGTGCGAGTCGCGGAAGAAAGGGAAAAAAAGCAGGAACAGATCGGTTGACTTCCATCGCTGTTATCAAGAGATTAGACCTGAATCACGTTATTGATAAAACGACTCAGGGAAACGCAGAATGGCACCGGAAGAAACGGCATCTTACGATGCATCATTCAGGGATGAAGGTGAATACGCCCTCTGGCTGAAGCCGGAAAACGAGGTACGCGATATATTGAAACGGATCATTGACCGGCTGGCAGAGGAATATGATGCGCCGGTTTTTGAACCCCATATCACAGTAGCCAGCGGTATCAAAATGCCTGTTGATGAAATGGTCGGACGCCTGGAAAGCGTCTCGCATACCGTAGAACCGATGACCCTCTATCTTGAGGATACGGATTTCAGGGACTCCTACTACCGCTCGCTTTTTGTCCGTATTGCCCCGAATGAAGCGCTCCTGGCACTCAGGGAGCGGAGCCTGAGGGAATTCCGGCTGGAGCACGAACCCTATATGCCTCATTTGAGCCTGATGTACCGGGAGATGGATTCCGGGAAAAAGCAGCAGATTATCGAGCGCGTGGGAAAGCGTTTTGACCTGGTTTTCATACCGGACAAAATCCACCTGGTCCGCGTCTCGGGTCCGCCCGAAACCTGGAAGGAGCTGCTTCACATCCCCCTGTCAACCCCATGACCTGCAACGCGCGTTAGTGAGATTTTTCACGCGCCTTCATAATTTCCTGACAATTACTGTCTATCCTGTTCAAAACGCTACCTGAATTACAGAAAATCGCTTTTATACTCTTTTACTCCAAGGCCACCATTAACCCATCTAATACTATTACATTATGGCTGCGTATCAATTTTTCAAACAGGTAAATAAATGCTTCGATCGGGCGGCATCGCATCTCACCATTGAAAAGGGGCTGCTTGGCCAGATCAAGGCGTGCAACAGCACCTATCATATTACATTTCCGCTTCGCAGGGACGACGGGAGCGTGGAGGTCATCCACGGCTGGCGTTCGGCGCACAGCGCACACAAAATGCCCACCAAGGGCGGTATCCGTTACGCGCTTGAGGTGAATGAAGACGAAGTGACGGCCCTTGCGGCGCTGATGACCTACAAGTGCGCCGTGGTTTCGGTACCGTTTGGCGGTGCCAAGGGCGGGATACGCATCAACCCGTCCAAGTACTCGGCATCGGAAATCGAGCGAGTTACCAGGCGCTTTACGTTTGAATTGATCAAAAAGAATTTCCTGGGTCCGGGCGTGGATGTGCCGGCTCCCGATTATGGCTCCAGCTCGCGGGAAATGGCATGGATCCTGGATACCTATCAGAGTATGGTGGATTCGCTGGACAGCGAAGGCTGCGTTACCGGCAAGCCGATTGAGCAGGGCGGTATCAGCGGACGCACCGAGGCGACCGGACGCGGTATCTTTTTCGGACTGAAAGAGGCGTGTGCCGACAAAAAGGATATGGAAGCGCTTGGCCTCAACACCGGGCTGGAAGGCAAGCGGGTGATTGTCCAGGGGCTTGGCAACGTAGGTTACTATGCGGCACTATATCTGCGCGAGGCAGGTGCGCTTATAACCGGTGTGGCGGAAGTTCATGGAGGGATCTATGACGAGAAGGGCATAGATGTCGACAAGCTTCGCGAGTTTATCCGCGAGACCGGCTCCATTCGTGAGTACCCGGATGGACGGTTTATCGAGGAAACGGCAAGCATGCTGGAAATGGAATGCGACATACTGGTCCCCGCCGCCCTCGAAAACCAGATCACGGTTGAAAACGCCGGCCGCATAAATGCGAAGATCATCGGTGAGGGCGCAAATGGCCCCACATCCAGTGAGGCGGATACCATTCTTCGCGAAAGGGGGATATTGGTGGTCCCGGACATCTATCTGAATGCCGGCGGTGTCACGGTATCCTACTTTGAATGGATCAAAAACCTCTCTCACATCCGGTTTGGCCGGATGGACCGTCGCTATGAGGAAAATGCGATGACGCGTCTTCTGGAAGCCATTGAGGGCCTGACCGGGGAGCATTTCAGCGAGCACGACGTCA
>SKYY01000209.1 GCA_007127665.1 Balneolales bacterium
CGGATTCCGGTTTATCCGCTGGTTTTCCGATCCGTTCGTCAAATACATTATCCTTCCATTCTTCTGGTTTGTAGGTGGTATCACCGGAAACATGGGTGTCACCATCATCCTGTTTGCCATACTGATCAAAATTGTGCTCTACCCGCTGACCAAAAAGAGCTTTGAGAGCATGGCCGCCATGCGCGAGCTGCAGCCCGAGATGGAAGCCATCAAGGAGAAGTACAAGGACGATCCGCAGAAACAGCAGCAGGCCACCATGAAGCTGTTCAAAACCGCCAAGGTGAACCCGCTGGGAAGCTGCCTGCCCAACCTGCTTCAGATCCCGGTCCTGATCACATTCTGGCGCTTCTTCCAGAACTCCATTGAAGTGCGCCAGGAGCAGTTCCTCTGGGCGGAAGACCTTTCGGCGCCGGACATCCTGTTCAACCTGCCGTTCACCATTCCGCTCATGGGCGATCACATCGCCGGATTTGTACTGCTCATGACCGCGTCCATGGTGATACAGATGAGGGTATCGGGACAAGGCGCAACAGCCCCGAACCCGACCCTGAAAATGATGCAGTACGTACTCCCGGTGATGCTTTTGTTCATCTTCAACCGGCTGTCGTCCGGACTCAGTCTTTACTACCTGATCTACAACGCGCTCTCTATCGCTCAGCAGATGATGATCAACAAAAAGATCGATCATGTGAAAATGATGGAAACCGTGGACAAGAAAAAAGCGAAGGAGATGCGCAAGGAGAAAATGCTGGAGGAGAAAAAAGCACGCAAGGAGAAAAACAGCAAAAAATAAGACAGCCGGCCCTTTCGGAGTTCCGGAAAAAGTATATCTTGAGGAATGCAACAGCATGGCAGGCAAACCGGTCGGAATGCCTCTCATGCCGGCCCATTTCATTCAGGAATCCAGACTGCTTTCACCATGCATTTCTCAATCCGGCACATTTTGTCCCTGCTCCTTTTTGCACTGTGCTCGTTTGCCCTGACCAGCCATCAACTGGCAGGCGAGAAGGGTTACGGGACAGATCGCAGCGATACCGGCCGCGAAGACATCGCCCTGAACATCATCATCCCCGGGAACGACAGTACATCGGTCGCCCTCAGCCGCCACCGCATAGCGGCCAATACGGATCCGGAGAACCGGGCTTTCATTAACGGCGAGGAAGTGACCGTCCATCCGAGCGGCGCTTTTGTCGGACTGGTGGATCTGTCCGTCGGCGAAACTACGGCCGAGATCCGCGTCCGGACGCCCGAAGGTGCCACAAGGGTCAGGGATCTCCATTTTCACCGTCCGGACCCCGGGACGATCACACCACCTGCCACACCGGAAGTGATCCGTTACACCGATGACCAACTGCCGGTTGTTGCCAGAATCCACGCCCGACGCGCGTTCCTCAACTCAGGATCCGGTACCGATCGCCTTGGCGGCGCACGGCTTGGCTTCCTGGAGCGCGGAGTATACCTGGATGTTGTCGGGGAACACGGCTCGTTCTACATTGTGCGGCTCTCGGAAAGCATGGAGGCCTACCTGCCCATGCGCTTTGCCGAATTGCTGCCCGAAGGGACCCCCTCACCCCGTTCGCTTACCGGATCGGCAACGGTAAGCGGCACGGACGCATTTGACATGGTCACCCTTTCACTGAGCCGGCGCCTGCCCTACATCGCCAACATGCGCACGAATCCGAACGTCATTGAAATCGATATTTTCGGCGCTGACTCCAACACCAACTGGATCACTCACCATCAAAGTGCCGAAGGCATCCGGAGCGTCAGCTGGGATCAGATCGGCACCAACCATTTCCGGCTCTACATCCACCTGGAGCATGACATGCACTGGGGATATCACATCGGTTACGGTGTAGGATCGAGCCTAAGGGTCCAGGTGCAGCGTCCACCCCGCCTCGCTTCCACACAGCGCCCCCTGGAGGGTATGAGCATCGCCGTCGATGCCGGACATGGCGGTGATAACCGCGGTGCCATCGGCGCTACCGGAGCGGCCGAGAAAGACATCGTCCTCGATATTTCCGAAAAGCTCAAAAACCGGCTGGAGCAGGACGGTGCCAGAGTCCTCATGACACGCGATCGCGATATCAACGTCTCCATGATCCAGCGAAGCGAAATGGTGATTGCTTCTGATGCACACGTGCTTGTCAGTATCCACGCCAACTCCATCGGCACCGCCACCAACCCCGATGCCATCCAGGGAACCAGTTCCTATTATCGCCACCACGCTTTTCAACCCCTGGCTTATATGGTACACGATCGCATGCTGGAACTTCCCCTCCGCGATTTCGGGCTGATCGGAAGCTTCAACTTCACGCTGAATGCCCTGACCGAAATGCCCAATATCCTGGTGGAAACGGCTTTCATTTCCCATCCGGAAGACGAAATAAAGCTGCTGGATCCCGATTTTCAGGACAGGATGGCCGAAAAAATTGTGGATGGGCTCCGGGAATTTTTCAGGAAATACGGGAACGCAAGCCCTGTCTGACCAACGAGCGCCGGAATCAATCTGGCCAGCAAGCGCCCGATCAGTTTGAACAGCAAGCACCCGGATCAATCTGCCCAGCAAGCGCCCGAGCCCGGCCTTTAGCTGCCGTGTTCACTGCTTTGTTTATCCCGCTTTTTGCGACTTTCATTCTTGCCGTCCTCTTTGCCATCATCCGTGCCAAATACCTGAAAGCGCCCTGAAAAATACTCTTTCTCGGTTTCCTCACGGGTTTTGACTTTGCCGAGCAGGTACCCATACGGGCGCAGGGATTCTACCTCATCGCAGACCTCCTTGAGCATGGCCAGCGCCGGTATGAACAGGATCATCCCGGCAAGACCCCATATCTGTCCACCGACGAATATGGCCAGCAGAGTGACCAGCGGGTTCAGACTAACGCGTTGTCCTACAATCATCGGCGTAAACAGATTGCTCTCAAAAAGCTGGATGACGTAGAATGAAGCCAGCACGGCAACCGGTGCCCAGAGCGAATCCATGGTCAGCAGCGCATATACGATAGGGAGGATGGATCCGATAATGGGACCAAGAAACGGGATCACATTCAGCATGGCCGCAAATACACCAAAGAAAAGCGCATGGTCCACCCCGATTATGGTCAGCGCCAGACTGTTAAGCACCGCAAGGATGCAGATTACAAAAAACATACCTGTGATGTAGTTCTGAACCACACTGCGAACCTTGTTGAGTACCTTTTCCACTTTGTTGTCACGGTCGGCCTGTGCGAGGGCCATCAGGAAAAAATCCCTCAGGAAGTCACGGTATAGCAGGAGAAGGAAGACGTAGATGGGAATCAGGAAGAACATGGTAAGCGTGGTGGCGGCGGTCATGACGCCACGCGTGAGCGGCTCCACATTATCCTGTAAAAATGAGATGATCGCATCCTGGGCCGACTCCAGCTGCGCATCCGGCTCCACATCCAGATAGGCATTGAAAAAACCGGAAAACTGCTCAAAAAGCTCATTGATACGCCGTTCGATCATCCCCAGATCCTGAGCGAAATTCACTATCTGGTTGTAAAAAAAGAAGATGATGCCGGCAAGGAACGTGATCCCGATCAGCACGCTGAAGAGAGATGCAAAAACCCGGTGGATGCGGTAGCGTTCGAAAAATGAGGATAGCGGCGCAAGCAGAATGGAGAAAAAGACGGCAAAAAGAAAGGGTACCAGAATGGAACTGGCCTGGATCAAGAAAAACACAAAAAGGGTAAGTCCGGCCAGTGCGATGGTCAGCTTGACATACCAGGGTAATTCCAGTTTCTTTTCCAATCTCTTACTGCTTTTACTAATCTGTGTTGATGGTGGATACTGTTGATTGCTGCATCAGTATTATCAGAGGACTTTAACGACTGTAACAATTAAAATGACTGTAACGATTATAACGACTGAACCACTATAACGACTGAACCACTATAACGAGTGAACGGCTATAACGACTGAACGGCTGTGGACCACATCTGTTATAAGTGAATTACCCCGCTGTAAAGTCATTCTTGCCGCTCATTATATTACAAATTTGAAAGGTGAATGACTATGCATTGAGATTTGTCAGTCTTCGTATTCAGGTGCCCAGAACATGTTGCTCCTGTCTATATCTGGAAATGCGAAGCCGGCATCGATTTCCACATACTTGACATCACTGTACGGAACGGTGAGCTCGGCCTGGCGCGCACCCTGGAGCCAGATGTCGACATCAATGGTGTATTTCGATTCGGTATCATCCTCCCGGGTCACGGTGAGATTGACAGGCATGGGCACCTCGCCCTCATCCCGGATCACAATGCGGGTTCCTTCGGCAACCTTTTCAACGGACGCAATGGCCTGATTGAGAATCCATGTCTCATAGTACCAGCTGTGCCAGAACCAGGTCAGATCTTCACCGCTCACACGCTCGAAGGTGCGGAAGAAATCCCACGGGTAAGCCTGCTTGAAAGCCCACTCGTTGATGAAGGTCCGGTACGCTTCCCAAAAAACATCTTCCCCAAGCACTTTCCGGAGTGCGACAAGCACCGTTGCAGGCTTGCTGTAGGATGCGACACGAAAGTGCTCCGGCGAATAGTGGTAGTCGGATCGTCGCATCATGGGCCCTTCCTGTCCGCGGCGTGCGGCACCAAGATAGGTCGCCTGTCCGCGGCGGTGCAGATCACGGTCCGGGAAAAAATCCAGAACGGACTCCGATGTGCTGAACACGGTATTGCCCTCATCCAGCCAGCTGTAGCGGCGCTCATCAGTGCTTACAATAAGCGGCACCCACATATGGGCCAGCTCGTGGGCCGTAACACCATACAGGGCCTGGGGCCCGCGAAGGTTGTAATCCCCCATGATGGTCATCATCGGGTACTCCATGCCGCCGCCGATGATTTCGGCACCTTCAACAGCCGTCATATGAGGCCACGGATATGCGAACCCGGTCATTTCCGAAAGAAAGGTGATGGCGTGCTGCTGATAGGCCGTAACCTCCGACCAGAGCGGGGCCTCCTCCCGCCAGAACGTATTGATCACCGTGTAGTCGGTGCGCCCGTCACCATTCAGGTCACCGACCGGCGTGCGCGCCGCATCCCAGTGCGATTCCCGGGTGGCGCTGAAAGCCACATCCCGAACGTTGCTCGCGAAGAAACGCCATGCAAGCATACCGTCCGAACCGGATTCCCGCGCCGGCAGTGTTGCGCGTTCCCCTGCCCCTGCCGTGTACACGCGAAGGGGTTCGTCGCTTTCCCGGGCTTCCATCCAGCGTGAAAGAACAAGCGGATCCAGCACTTCTTCAGGGTTCTGCAACTCACCGGTTGCCATCACAAGCCACTGCTCCGGGGCGTAAAGAGTCAGGTTGTAGTCGGCAAAACCGTGATAGAATTCCGCCATCCCGAGGTATGGATCCGGATGCCACCCGACGACATCGTCATAGACGACCACATGCGGATACCAGTAGCCCAGATAGAACAGATTGTCGCGACTGTGGCCCATGCGTCCGCCAACGCCGCGCTGGGGGATCACAAATTCGTACTCGATCTCAATTTCGGCGGATTCACCACCACCGACCGGCCTGTCGAGCCAGAAAGACATCCTTGTCCCCTGCACGGTATACCTGTTCCGGGAAACCGGCTCATCTTCGTACTCCGTACCGTTTACAACGACACGATGCAGAGTTATGCCCCCGGTGATCTCGGCCGGACGGTTACGCATCGCCCCCTCGGCATGGTGGTTCTGGACCAGTTCCAGATGCATGCGGCGCAGTGTGTCCGGCGAATTGTTGTGTAAGGTTATCTTTGCCGTGGCCGAAAGCGTACGGGCTTCCGGATCAAGCGTGGCTGTAATATCGTACTCCGCGAA
>SKYY01000150.1 GCA_007127665.1 Balneolales bacterium
ATGATCAGTTTTTCAATTCATTCATAATATACATATGTAAATAACTATATGTCAAGCTGAAAAGTTCCTTTTTTTTATACTTGCTTATCGATTGACATGGAGTCGTTTACACAAAAAACACAATATTCCGGTAACAGAAAAGGAAAAAAAATGTGATGAAATGCCCTGCTCTTACTACAATGCTCCAAACAAAAAGGCACCACCCCGCATGCACAGGGACAGTGCCTTTCTATTCTTTCCACCGTAAAACCGCAAACAGGCAATCTACTGGGACAGACGGAAGGTAATCGGCATTGAGTAACGCACCTTCACAGGGCGTCCTCTCTGGCGACCGGGCGTGAACCTGACCTGCTTGACAGCTTCAATGGCCGCTTCATCACACCCGCCTCCAATACCCCGGACAACCACCGGGTCCACCACATGGCCTTCCTCATCGATGATGAACTGAACAACCACGCGTCCCTCGATTCCGGCCTTTCGGGCTATCTCCGGGTAACGAAGATGCTCGTAGATGGCCTGCATCCCGCCAATTAGCTCAGGCATGGTTTCGACGATGGTGAAAATTTCAGGCTCTTCTTCTTCGTCATCGTCTGAAGGCGGCGGAGGCGGAGGCATATCAAGCGGTGCGTCCAGGTCGATTTCCGTATCAAGATCAAAGAACATATCCTCAACAATCTCGTCATCAGGCACCGGTTCCGGGGATGGCGGACGAGGCGGAGGCGGAGGGGTGATCTCCTGTTCGGTCTGTATAATCTCTTCCATCTCGATGATTTCCTGTTCCACCTCGACAATTTCAAACTCGCCCCTTGGTTGAAGATTCACCCGAAACAGGGTAATCAGCAGGATCAGGGTGACGATAAAGCCAATCTGCAAATTGATCATATAATATTTCTGCAGGTTGACCTTGCTGCTTTTCCGATCAACAACGCTCAGTTTTCTTCGTTCTAAAATACTCATAATTTCTACTCCCTGGCTTTCTGTTAAGAAACCATGTTAATCAAATTTCCGGAAGATGTCAGCAGCTTACTCTTCAAATCTAATCCAAAAATACAAAAAACGGACGCAAGGTCACTCATCTTTTTTGGAATCGCTTTCCTATGTAAGTGTACCTATCCACCGGAACAGTCACTATGTTACAACTGTTTATAATATCATACTTTTACAACAAAAACGACTCTGTAGCCAATTTCGTCTTTGCATGTTAAGGGAAAATGAAATATCCATGACCAATCATCTCCCGGACCGACGGGCACATCATTAAACCCGGTCACGGTATGACACCTGACAAAATGAATCCAAATTTTCAGACAGACGAATAATCCGGGTCACATCAGCCAACCCGTATCAAAACCGGGTTTTATCCGCATATTCAAATAATTATCGGACAAACCCGTATTATGTAATCATACAAACCGCACTTATTCAGCAAACAAGTCCAGCTAAAGCATACCGTATTCCAATGCACCACCGTCATGACCTTGTAAACAAATACAGCCGCCAGGCGCCGCGCTATACCTCCTATCCGCCGGCGCCCCATTTCCGGGAGCTGGACAATCCGCAGCGCGCCCTGCAACTCATTGATGAACACAACTCGTCCGCACGCACGCTTTCCCTCTATATCCACATCCCCTTTTGTGCTTCTTTATGCTGGTATTGCGGATGTACCAAGGTAATCACCCGCCGGGAAGGCGACAGCGCCGCCTATTTGAAGCGGCTTTATGCGGAAATGGAGACGATGAAAAAGCGCATGAACCCCGGCAACCGCCTGGCCCAGGTCCATTTCGGAGGCGGAACCCCCACCTTCCTGACCCCGGCCGAGCTGCGCGAGACCGGCCGCCGGATCCGCGATCTGTTTCCGTTGGAAGAAGACATGGAATTTGCCGTGGAAATCGATCCGCGTCGCATGACCGAAGACCACGTTCACGCACTGGCTGAAATCGGATGCAACCGGGCGTCGATCGGCATCCAGGATATCCGGGAGGATGTGCAAAGAGCCATAAACCGCATCCAGCCCATGGAAGTCAACGAAAATGTGACCCGATGGCTGCGTGACGCCGGAATAAACAACATCAACGTAGACCTGATCTACGGCCTGCCGCTGCAGACCCGCCACAGCTTCGAGGAGACACTCACGGCCGTAAAAACGCTGGATCCGGACCGCTTTGCCATCTTCCACTACGCACATGTGCCATGGATGATGCCCGCGCAAAAACTGCTCGACCGCCGGCCCATGCCCGATGCGCACGAAAAGTTTGCGATGCTGGAGATGATGATAGGCAACCTGACGGGATCCGGTTACCGGTATATCGGCATGGATCATTTTGCCAAAACCGGCGACGAACTCTCCCTGGCACAACAAAACGGTACCCTTCAGCGCAATTTCCAGGGCTACAGCACGCGTGCCGACACCGACATTTACGGATTCGGCATGTCATCCATTTCGCAGATCGGCGACGGCTACCTGCAGACGGTCAAGGATCTGGATGAGTACCACCGGCGCATCGACAACCGGGAAGAACCCTGGCACCGCCAGTATTACCTGACGGACGATGACCGCATCCGCCGGCATACCATCATGCGCCTTATGTGCGACCTGGAACTCGATTTCGGGCTTATCGGCAAGCGGTGGGATATGGACGCCCGCTCCTACTTCGCCGACGCCATGGAACCGCTTGAAGATATGGCCGCAGACGGACTCCTTTCGTGGACCGGCAACGGGCTGAGAGTAACGGATACCGGAAGGATGTTCCTCAGAAACATAGCCACCTCCTTCGATGCCTACTATGCCGACCCGGAAAAAAAAGCCCGATATTCGCGGACAGTATAATTCTGCCGGCCGAATCCCCTTGCAGGCTCGTGACATGGCGTTGTGGGGGATGCCCCCGTCCCGTCCGGATCTCTGCAGGCCTCCGCATACTTTTGCCGGCACTAATTGTGCAATCTGATTGGATTTATCCCAAAAAAATCTGTTATTTCCGGCAATAGACATTCTTCACCGGAACAAAACTGCAAAACCACGATTTTTTATGGAAAACCCCAGAATTCTTGTCCCGACCGACCTTTCCGATCTCAGCATGGTCGCCTTTGAATCGGCCAACTACCTGGCGGATGTCCTTGACGGTACTATCCTGCCCCTGTACGTATACCAGCCGGAGAAAGAAAGCGGCAGTTTCCCGGTCGCCCCCAAATCGACCCGGCAGATACCTGAGCTTGAAAAAGAGCTGGAAGCCAAAGTGCTCCAGTATGCGGATGAGGACAATGTGGAACCCGTGGTGGTCCGCAAGGGAAAGCCATGGAAAATAATCATGGAAGAGTCCGAGGATGCCGATCTCGTGGTCATGACGTCTCATGGCCGTTCGGGTTTTTCCCGTCTGTTTCTTGGATCGGTCACAGAGCGTGTCGTACGCTTCAGCAAAGCTCCCGTTTTGCTTGTTGAAAAAGATTCCAAAATCAAACCATTGTCGGATATTCTGCTCACCACCGATTTCTCTGACAACTCCCTGGAGGCTTTCGACTATGCCCGTGCGCTCGTGAAGCAAACCTATGCAAAGATCCATCTCGTACACCTGGTTAACCTGTCCCAATTTGACAAGGTCAGTGCGTTCGAGGATCAGATCGCCGCCAGGCAGGAGCAACTGGATGCGTGGGTGAATGAACACCTTGAGGATATCCGGGACAAGGTGACGGCCGAGGCCCTTCCTGTCAAATCATCCATTCATGAAGCCATTGTGCACCTGACCAGTCAGAAGAAATACAATCTGGTGGTCATGTCCACACTGGGGCACACCGGTCTGAAGTACCTGCGACTGGGAAGCACCGCCGCAAACGTGCTGCGGCTGGTGAAAACAGCGGTACTCAGTATCAATCCCAAAATGGATGTCCCGATCAGCAAGGAACACGGCGAGCTCTGAGCATTGCAGTTCCTGCAAAGATCCCCGGTTTCCCACCGAAACAGAATCCATTCCCTTACTCCGGAACCATGGAAAATCCATCCAACGCCCATCAACCGGAAAAGCTGCGTGCTTTCACCAAGTATCTGATCCGTGATATGAAGGCCCTCGAACAGATGCTTGCCGACGATATGTTCGAGCGTGACACCAAGCGAATCGGGGCAGAGCAGGAGGCTTTTATCATCGACCGGGCAAGCCGTCCACATCCCATAAACACCAAAATTGTTGAGGATATCGACGACCCCAGGTTTACCTATGAGCTGGCCCGTTTCAACCTGGAGTTCAACCTGAACCCGCTGACTTTTGAAGGACGCTGCCTGCATGAACTGGAACAGCAGCTGAACAACGGTATCAGCAAGCTGCGCGAGGCGGCGGAAAAGCATGAGGGTGACATCATCCTCATGGGCATCCTCTCTTCCATACGCAAGTCGGATCTTGGCATGGAAAACCTGACACCGATGGCGCGTTACTATATGCTGAACGACGCACTGACACGCATGCGTGGTGCCGAGCACGAGCTGAAGATCAAAGGGGCCGACGAATTGCATGTCAAACACGACTCGGTCATGATGGAGTCGTGCAACACCAGCTTCCAGGTCCACTTCCAGGTTTCCCAGGAAGATTTTGCCCGCTTGCACAACATCGCACAGCTTGTAACCGCCCCGGTGCTGGCCGCTGCAGCCAACTCCCCGTTCCTTTTCGGGAAACAGCTGTTGCACGAAACCCGCATTGCCGTTTTTCAGCAGTCCATAGACAATCGCAGGGCGCAGGACTTTGTGCACGAGCGCAAGCCCCGTGTCCAGTTCGGCTCACGATGGGTGGAAGAGTCGGTCATGGAGATCTTCCAGGAGGATATCACCCGCTTCCGGATGCTTTTTGCCATCGATGAGATAGAAGACCCGTTCGAAGCGCTTGACAAGGGGCGTATCCCCAAACTGGATGCCCTGCAGCTGTTCAACGGAACCATCTACCGCTGGAACCGTCCCTGCTACGGCATTACCGGCGGGAAACCCCACCTTCGTATCGAAAACCGGGTGCTGCCCTCCGGGCCGACCGTTGTTGACGAAGTGGCCAATGCCGCTTTCTGGTTTGGCCTGATGGCTGGGGTCTCCACCCAGTATGGCGAAATCACAAAGCTCATCCCCTTCAAGGAGGTCGAGAGCAATTTCCTGAGCACAGTGCGGCGCGGACTCCATTCGCAGATAACCTGGCTGGATGGCAACACCTGGCCGGTGCAGGACCTGATCATGAACGAGCTGGTCCCCCTGGCAAAAGAAGGCCTTTCGCAGCACAATCTGGCAAAGGAAGATATCGACCACTACCTCGGCATCATCCATGATCGCACCCAAAAAAGGCAGAACGGTGCCATCTGGCAATTGGACTCCTTCCATCACCTGGAGGATATCTGGAGCCGGTACGAAAAGATGACGGCACTGGCCGACGCCACGCTCAAGCACCAGAAATCGGGTAAACCGGTCCACCTCTGGCCCAGGGCTACGGTCCTTCGCAAAAATCGCTGGGAAAAAGCCTTTGCCACCGTCGGGCAGTTCATGACCACGGACCTGTTCACCTTGAAGGAGGATGATATCATTGACCTGGCTGCCAACGTGATGGAATGGCAAAGCGTGAAACATGTCCCGGTAGAAAACGATGAACATCAGCTCGTCGGCATGGTCACCTACCGCTCCATGATAAGCACGCTCAACAAGATCATTGCAAAAAACCTTGACCATAACAACGTCTCGGTCAGCGACATCATGGATCGCGAGGTAATCACGGTAACCCCGGACACCACCTCCGTGGATGCCATCGAAATCATGCATCAGAATGATACTTCAAGCCTGCCGGTTGTCGAGAA
>SKYY01000120.1 GCA_007127665.1 Balneolales bacterium
GCGGTGGATGCGCTGATTCATTATTAATTCATTTGTACATTGCATTTTCGGATGCATGTGGTGATTCACGTAATCTGTTCACAATTAAGGACTTTGACTATGACCAAATACAGAATTGAAAAAGACTCCATGGGTGAGGTTCAGGTACCTCAGGATGCTTTTTACGCAGCCCAGACCCAGCGGGCCAAAGAGAACTTCCCGATCAGTAACATGCGCTTCGACCGCGCTTTTATACAGGCCCTGGGTTATGTTAAGCAGGCCTGCGCCCTGGTCAACGATGATCTTGGAATGTTGCCCGACAATGTGGCGAAATATATCGTCAAGGCAACTCAGATGGTCATTGACGGCGAACTGGACGACCATTTTGTGGTGGATGTGTTCCAGACCGGATCCGGCACCTCGACCAATATGAACGCCAACGAAGTGATCGCCAACCGGGCCAATTATCTGGCGCAACAGGATGGCGCGGATGTGAAAATCCATCCCAACGATCATGTCAATTTCGGACAGAGCTCCAATGACGTGTTCCCGACAACCATCCGGGTCTCTGCACTTCTGGCGGTCAGGCAGCAGCTTGTCCCGGCACTCGAACATCTTCGCAAGGCATTCCATGACAAGGGTCAGGAGTACGCCGGTGTCGTGAAGACCGGTCGCACCCACCTTATGGATGCGATGCCGCTGACCATAGCACAGCAGTTTGGCGGATATGAGCGCCAGCTTTCACTCGGGATTGAGCGGCTTGATTCCGCCCTCGAGCGGCTTCGTGAGCTTCCCCAGGGCGGGACGGCTATCGGGACCGGAATCAATACGCACAAGGAGTTCGGCAAGCGTTTTGCCGCAAAAATTTCTGAGCTGACCGGTGAATCCTTTACCGAGTCGGTGGACCATTTTGAAGCACAGGCCACCCTGGATGCACCGGTTGAGACGAGCGGACAGCTGAAGACCATTGCCGTCGGCATGATGAAAATGGCCAACGACCTTCGCTGGATGAATTCAGGCCCGAACAGCGGACTTGGTGAAGTACAGCTCAAAGCGCTGCAGCCAGGGTCATCCATCATGCCGGGAAAGGTGAATCCGGTCATCGAAGAATCAGTTACCATGGTCTGCGCCCAGGTGATAGGCAATGACACGACCATCATGATCAGCGGCCAGTCCGGCAACTTTGAGCTGAACGTAATGATGCCGGTTGTCGCGTATGGCCTGAACCAGAGTATTGTGCTGCTTGCCAATGCTGCCCGAAATTTTGCCAATCAATCAGTGTCAGGGCTCATAGTGAAGAAAGAGGAGATCGCTGACAAAATCGGTAAAAACCCGATCCTGGTTACGGCGCTGAACCCGATCATAGGGTATGACCTGGCGGCTCAGATTGCGAAGAAGGCCTTCGCAGAGGGGCGTCCGCTCAAAGAAGTGGCTCTCGAGATGACCGACTTGTCAGAAGAGGAGCTGGACAAGGCGCTGGATCCGATCAAGATGACAAAAGGCGGATTCACCGAGTAATTATTCGGCAATAATTATTCGGCAAAACGGGATTGAACAAGTATGTCCGTTAATCACCCGGGATGTGAGTGAATCACCCGGGTCGGCATCAATTGTCGGTTCGGGTGTTTTTTTTAGAGGACAGTTATACGGATCACCGAACAGCCGGGTCCGGATCAGAGAATCCAGGAAAGGAAGAGGTCGGCCAGGATCAGCAGCCAAACCGCAGGAAGATAGATGAGGGACCCGTATAGTACCTTGCGGGCATTCTCTTTTGTCCGCGCGAGCTGGAATCGCAGCCCGAAATAGAGGAAAAGGATACCGGCGGCCAGAGCTCCCAACAGATACAGCAGTCCATTTGTGTCGAAGATGAACAGCGCGATACTCACGGGTATCAGCAAGATGAGGCATCCGGTCACCGTAAGGGCGGAAATGATGCCCTTTTTGTCCGATTCGGGCAGCATACAGAAACCGGCACTGCGATAATCGTCATTGCACAGCCATGCTATAGCGATTACGTGCGGAACCTGCCAGAGAAAAACGATGGCAAAAAGGATCCAGGCCACCGGGTCGGCAAGCGATCCGGAAGCGGCAACCCATCCACCCACAGGGGGAAGGGCGCCCGGGACGGCCCCGACCATAACATTGACAAAACTTACGCGTTTCAGCGGCGTGTAAAAAGCGAGGTAAAGTACCGATGTAAGCCCGGAAATGATACCGGTGAGCAGGTTTACCATGAAGAGCAGATAGACGAATCCGACCACCATCAATGTGACGGAGAAGAGCAACGCATGCGATGGACGAATCTTCCGGGCCGGCAGGGGCCGCTTGACCGTACGGATCATCTTCTTGTCCAGGTCCCGCTCAATGAACTGGTTGTGTGCAGCCGTGCCACCGGCAATAAGGAGTGTCCCGAAAGCGGCATGAAGGAACAGCACCAGAGAAAAATCGGAACCGGCGGCAAGTACAAAACCGACACTCATGCTGACCAGAACCAGCATGGTGATGCCGGGCTTTGTAAGCTCAAGATAGTCGGATAAAACCGTTGCGGTCTTGCTTTGGGTGGCAGTTTGTACAGGGGCTGAGTTCATCGCAGATGGTTATGGTCCGCATGTTGCGGCACCGGCTTAAAAGAAGTTCCAAAAATACGAAAAAATGCGGTATTTTGATCAAAATATTGTACACGTCAAGCGTCTGGCCCGTTATCTCCTGCAGCCTTTTATGAGTTGCCGTGAGGATCGGATAACGCGGGACATTCGCTTTCAAAAGGACCTTACATGGCTCTTCGTTCCCTTTTCAAAAACCTGAACGCTTTTCAGAAAACAGCGCTTGTCACGATTGCCGTTACTTTCCTGCTGATATTCATCGGCGGGCTGGTGCGCGCTACCGGTGCCGGCCTGGGATGTCCCGACTGGCCGAAGTGCTTCGGTTTGTGGATACCTCCGACAACCGCGGCAGAACTTCCAGAGGCATATGACCCGGCCGAGTTCAATGCTTTCAAAACCTGGATGGAATATGTGAACCGTTTGGTAGGCGTGCTGGTGGGATTTCTCATCGTGCTTACTTTCCTTTTTTCCATTAAGTACCTGCGCAACACACCATCAGTCTTTTTCGGCGCTGTGGCCGCACTGATTCTCGTACTGTTCCAGGGATGGCTGGGTGGACAGGTTGTGCTGAGCGGACTACAGAGCGGCATGATCACCATACACATGGTTGTGGCCGTTTTGATATTGAATGTGTTGATCTGGACATGGTTCCGGTCGGTAAAAGATCGTGTGCGGATATCCATCGGGGGCCGGGCGCGCAAGAATCTGATGGTCACGATATTTGTTCTTCTGGCGGTCATCCTCCTCCAGGTCATTTTCGGGTCACAGGTACGTGAGGCGCTTGAGATGGTAAAGGCGGCTTATCCGGCCCTTGACCGGAGTCTCTGGATAGAACAGGTGGGACGTATCGACATGATTCACCGCACTTTCTCATGGCTGGTGCTGGCTTTCGTGCTTCTGTTTTTGTACCAGTCTGTGAAACATGCCGGCGGCACGGCATTGCCGTTCCTGGCCGGACTGACACTGGCCGCCACCCTGCTTCAGGTACTGCTGGGAGCCGGCCTTGTTTACCTTGGCATTCCACCGGCCGCACAGGTTTTCCACCTCTGGATTGCTGCATTCATGACAGCCGTTCCGTTTTTTGCATTGCTCATGACACTTCAGTCCAGACCGGGTTCCGTGCGCGGCACCTAAGTGGTATTCAAGCCAAATTCATAGCCAAATTCGAGGCCAATAGTCCGGTGGAAGCTTCGGCCGGCACTCCGGCTTAAAATCCGGCCGGCACTACGGCTTAAATTCCGGCCGGTTATCCGACCGATGCGCCTGTAAATTTTCATCCAAAAACACAGCTGATCCAATGACGATTGAAAACTTTTCAAACCGTCGTGAACTCGTATCCAAACTGGAAGCCGCAAGGAAGAAAAACAGGAAGAATGACCCTGTGAGTGTGCGGTTTCCCGGGGAAGAACGCTCCCTGGAAGTCTACCCGGCTTCCGTTCGAAATCATCCCAAAGGAGGTGTTCTGCTCTCCGGAAGATACAACGACAGGGATGCTTTGTTTGTGCTCGGCAGGGAGAATCTCAGGGTAATGAAGGAATACGACGGTGAATTCATCCTCCGGCACTCCGACTTTGCTGTCATGAAATGCCGCTGGAGCCGAACGACGGCCCGAAAGATCCGGGAAGACTTCCCGCAATACTCACCGATTTCCGGGGAAAAGGGCCAGGTGAGCATCTCCTTTGGCGATGTGCTTGGCCATGCCGCCAAGGCACAGCTGCGGGCTTTCAAAGACAAGGCCGAACTGGCATTCTCCCGTCAATGTTTCCATCAGCTGGAGAAGCTGGATATCCATCCCGAAGATGCCCTTGATGTGGTAACGCGAACTGTTTTTCAGGAAGGGTACGAAGGGGGATACGCCGCCGAAGCGTGTCATCTCACCACTCCTGAGCAGGTGCGGACCATGTTGGATGCCGGCTATACCCGGTTTTCGCTTGAGCCATCCGGACAAATGCTCTTCTCCTGGCGGGAAAAGCCCAAGAAAGAGTTGCTCGAATCCATGTTTGAAGTACCCTGGGTTGAACTCAGGGACAAGTTTGAACTGATGTTCAACCGGTACAAGGGGAACCGGATTGACCTGGGTCCGGTCCGGTTTTCCGAAGATGACGAACAAAATGAGCCCGTTATCATCATGCCGGGGGAGGCGGAAATACTGGCGGCAATCCGCATGTTCAGCGAGATCATTATCCAGGTGATCGGGATGGAAAAAGTGATGGTTGAAGAGGGGCGCCGCGACGACCTGGTCCTGGAAATATCCTTTGCTCGATCGGAAGGTGCCCTGACTCCGTTTGAACTCTTCTTTCTTGTGACGGAGCTGCTCAGGCATGATGTCATCATCGATTATGTGGCACCGGGCGACCTGACAGCCGAACACTGGACGGTAGCCCGGAATACCCGTCTCACCGGATTGTCAGGCTCTGTAGATCATCTGGAAAACATCCCGCATGAAACATCGGGACTCAAGTTTCACGGTGTAATCGAGGACATAAGCTACCTGACGGCCGTCCAGTGCATGTCGGAACTGGATCCCGTTCTTTTCAGGGAGATCTGGACGCATTCCAGGAATGTGCTGGAACAGGTCAGGCAGGAAACAGAGCTGGACATACCCATCCAGAAAATTCCACCGGAAAAGGACTATGGCGATGAGAATCTTGCTGAGCTGATTTCGGTGGAAGGCGCCGGCCTTTTTTTACGCCATACCATGAAAGAGGTGTTTGCCCAAAAAGACGAACAAGGGAGAAGGTATCTCAGAACGGCTGTTCTTGATTTTATCAAAAAGCATGAGCAGGAGTATACGGATGCCCTGGTGAAGCGTTACCAGCAGATCGCGGACACTAACCAGTGATTCGGAACACCTGATTTTCGTCGCCCGCCATCAGGCTGTATTTGCCTTTTTCAAGGATGGGGTTCCCGTTTTCATCTGGGTAGGAAAGCTGGTCAGGGGTAATCACAAATTCGAGAGTTGCTGATTCCCCGGGTTTCAGGCGGACTTTTTCAAAGTGTTTCAGCTCTTTGACGGGACGTGTAATGCGGCCAAAATGGGTCGAGGTAAACCAGAGAACCGTATCCACCCCTTCAACCCGGCCTGTATTTTTGATTTTGACCGTTGCCGTGATACTCCCGTTTTCATCCATTGATCGCGCATCGAGCTTAAGATCTGAATATTCGAATGTGGTGTAACTCAGGCCGTGTCCAAAAGGGAAGAGGGAGGTCGTTA
>SKYY01000039.1 GCA_007127665.1 Balneolales bacterium
TGGAATACATGCCGCCGACACCTATGGAATCAACAATGGGCTCGTTCCAGACCTCGTCGCCGGTGTAGGCGTCAAGGGCATACAGATAGCCATCATAGAGTGGAACATCAGAGCTGTCGTCATGTGGCAGCACCTGACTGGCAGCCACGTAAACGACACCATTATGTACTGTCGGCGAGCTGTGTACATACGTGTTGGAAGTGTTAAAAAACCAGACCCGCTCACCGCTACGCGCATCCAACGCATACATATACCCGCGGAAGTCCCCGGCATACACGATCCCGTCTTTATATACGGGATAGCTTTCCGATACTGCTCTGCTGGTTTGATACTCCCAGAGTATTTCCCCGTCAACCGTGTCAAGCGCCCGAATCCAGCCGTTGTTGTTGTTATCATCCGATCCGGTGGTCACAAAAACGGTTTTACCATAAACAGTGGTTCTGGCGCGCGACAAGGTGCTTGTTTCTTCGCTGTCCCTGGCCCAGATAACCTGTCCGCTGTGGATATCCAGGGCATAAACAATCCTTCTCTGATCGGCAATATAGAGGACTTCGTCAACGATTTGGGGGCTATCGCTTATGGGGTTACCATTCAACCCCGTCGACCAGATCTCTTCTCCCGTGTTTTTATCAACTGCAAATACGGCAGTTTTACTGGTGATGTACACAATCCCGTCGACGACAGCCGGAGAATTGCTCTCTACATTATCATCCATCACAAACTGCCAGAGTAGTTCACCCTGTTCCTGAGCAAAAAGGTGTTTTGGTGTATTTAAAAAATTTATGAGGATCGTTGAAAATAAAAGGAGAGATGAGAGTGTACGTATCAGCATGCCTTCAAGTATTTTGAATTAGAGAATAGTGATCGGTTTTACCGATGTTTATATAAAACATCATGCAAGCAATAAAACTCTGAAAATCCGTACACTAATACAAGTTCAAAATTTTCAAGGACATGTATTCTCTCTTGAGATTCCTGAGTACAGTGATGCCTTTTTCAACCGTCTTATTTTGCGAGCTTGTCGAGAAGAATGGCTAAATCGTCATTAAAATTGGCAGTTGGAGTCGGACGGAATTTTTCTCCGGTCAGCGTTTCGTACAGTTCGCGATAGCGTTTGTAAATGGAAATGCGCACCTGGTCAGGCAGGACCGGCAGTTTCTGATCAATCGTAGCATGGTGGCCGTTTTCGATGAGCCATTCCCGGAGGAATTCCTTGGAGAGTTGCCTCTGGGGTTCACCGCGCTCAAGGCGCTCCTCGTATCCATCCGCGTAAAAATAACGGGAGGAATCGGCGGTGTGTACTTCATCGATGAGTAGCAATTTGTCACGGAAAAGTCCAAATTCGTACTTCGTATCCACCAGGATAAGTCCTTTCTTTTGCGCCACTTTCCATCCACGCTGATAAAGTTTAAGTGCGGTTTGGCGGATCTCGGTCCACAGGTCCTCGGAAACGAGTCCGTTTGAAAGGATCGCGGTCTCCGAGATATCCTGGTCGTGCCCTTCTTTTGCTTTTGTTGTGGGGGTGAGGATGGGTTCTGGAAAAGCCTCGTGCTGACGCAGTCCATCGGGCATCTGTTGCCCGCAGAGTTCACGCCCGCCCTGCTTGTAGATCCGCCACGCGTGGCCGGTAAGGTACCCTCTGACGACCACCTCCACCGGAAGGGGGCGGCATTTTCTCGCAACAGTGATATTGGGATGCGGGATGTCTATCACGTGATGCGTGCAGAGGTCTTCGACATTTCGGAAGCCGTACCAGGCGAGCTGGTTGAGCAGTTGCCCCTTGAAAGGAATGGGTTCATTGAAGATTCGGTCAAAGGCGGAAATCCGGTCGGTGGCGATGATGGCCATTCGGTCTTCATCCAGATAATAGATATCGCGCACCTTGCCTCTGTAATCCGCTGAGCGACCTTGCGGCATTGTTTCGGTAATGCAGTGGGTGAGCAGTTGTGCGTGGTCGGGTATGGAATTCACGGTCGCTTGCTGGAGTTACGAACTACGAGCCGGGGATCGATTTCAGACTGAACCAAAGAACCCTGTTTTTCCTTGATCATGGTTGTCAGTCTGTCAATAGACATCATCCCCACATCATACATTTTTTGATCGATGGTGGAAAGATCGAGATAATGCGCGGTTTTGATGTTGTCATATCCCATGACCCCGATATCTTCGGGGATACGCATTTTGTCCTCTCTCAGCGCATGCATCACACCTATGGCCTGGGCGTCGTTGGTGCAGAAGATGGCTTCGGGCAGGCCGCCGCGCTCCTTCATGATCTGTATCGCCTCGTAACCGGCCTCCTCACTGTATCCGGAGTGTTTGCGTGTGATGCCTTTGACAAAGAAATTTTCATCGAGTGGCAGGTTGTAGGTTCCAAGGACATCACGAAATCCTTTTTCTCTCTGGTCGGCAACAATGGATTTGCTGTGTGACCTGACCATGCCGATTTTTTTGTACCCTTGCTTGATGAGATGCTCCCCGGCCAGGTATCCCCCCTTGTAGTTGTTCCAGTACATGTAGTTGAAGTCATCATGTTTGGCGCCGAGAAGTACGACTGGTATCCCGGCTTTTTTGAGACGATTGCCAATCTCTTCGTCAATATTGATAGAGATGATGAGCATGGCATCAGGAATGCCGCGGTCCACGAACATTTTGAGCGTATCCTCTGGATTTTCCGATCCGGTGTTGTAGATGATGAAGTCAAGATCGGTGTCCTTGAGCCGGTCCTTTATGCCTTTGAGGACTTCGTTGAAGAATGGTGTGGTAAACGTAGGCAGTGCTACGGCGATGATCTGAGCTTCACGTCGTGCCAGTTTCCTGGCGTTTACCTGGGGACGAAAGTCAAGTTCATCAATGGCCTTCTGTACCCGTATTTTTGTCGTCTCAGAGACGTAAGGAGAACCGTTGAGAACTCGGGATACAGTGGAAATGGCCACATTTGCAACCCGTGCAACATCATAAATAGTTTGCTTTTTTGCCATGGTTCCGTTTGTTAAACGTAGTAGAATAATTAGGTTAGCAGTGCAGGTAAGGTAAATACTGGCAGGTGTTTAAAAATTCCTGCGCACATTTGATAGTATATTACAGGAGTCGGCATTCCGATAACCAATAACAAAAAACATGGCAGACTCCGTATCACGCACAGGGCTATCATTACATCCTGCCATGTGGGTTGTTTCTGACCATATGAATGAAATTGAATTAAACAGATTAAGTGAAACCGGATACAACGCCAAACCCTGTTTAATTTAATTTTTAAAAGGAAAAGAACGAAGCTAATTACATAAATTAGTGAATTCTTCTGAAATATTACAGCGAAATCAAAAATCACTAATTTCCATACACCAAGTCCGACCGTATTGGCCGGGTATGGTCAATATGGTTGTGAATCCGGTACCGTTACCCGGGTCCTTTTCAATCCACGGTATGAATACGCTACCCATGTTTCGTCACCTATGGTCCTGGTAGGCGGATCTTACTTTCAGGGCAGATGCATTTGCAGTTGGTGGCAAGAAACCGGATAATGACAAGGAAGCTATTGGCAGGGAACGAAATCAGGAGAAATCCCCTTTTACTTTTAACTTGCAAACAATAACTTTATACCGGATATCTTGGCATCCTGGACTATAAGATCTGTTTACGAAAAAACGTCTCTGCACAGGGGGGTGACTGAAGAGGTCGCAGATCCGGAATTGCGCGATGCGTATATTCATTGCCGAAACATTACCCGGAAATATGCCAAGACATTTTATCTGGCAACCCGGTTTCTTCCGCATCACAAACAACGCAGTATTTTCGCCATCTACGGACTCTGCCGCTTTCTGGACAACCTCGTTGATGAAGCCGAGGACCTGGTAGCTGACAATCCGGTCAAGCTGCAGGAAGTGGAACAGACACTTTCAGAGTGGAAAGAAAAGCTGCAGCTAACCTACGAAGGCAAACCATCTGACAACCCGATCCTGCTGTCCTTTGCCGATGTTCTCCGCCGGCACCACATTGCTATTTCGCTACCTTATGAGTTGATCGATGGAGTTGCCATGGACCTGACCAAGAACAGGTACGAGTCGTTTGATGAGCTTTACGACTATTCTTACAAGGTGGCATCGGTTGTCGGACTCATGATCAGCGAAGTTTTTGGATATAGTGGGAAGGCAGCTCTCAAGCACGCCGTGGATTTGGGGATCGCCATGCAGCTCACAAATATTCTCCGCGATGTCGGCGAGGATCTGCAGCGTGACCGCATCTACCTGCCGGCCGAAGATCTTCGCAGATTCGGCGTTTCGGAGGATGACCTCTTTGGCCACCGGATGTCTTACGAATTTCGCGACCTGATGCGTTTTCAGATCGCCCGCGCCCGCAGCTACTATTCCAGTGCCGACAAGGGAATACCCATGCTGGCGTCTGACAGCCAGGTTCCTGTCCGTCTTGCCCGTCATAATTACGCAAGAATCCTTGATCAAATCGAAGCAAACGGATACGATGTGTTTACCCATCGTGCCTATCTTTCATTAAGCAGAAAAATGGCCATACTTCCCCGTGTCTGGTGGAACACGGTATGGTCTTCGTGACACGCATCTCCGAAATAATTTTTAAATAATCGCGCTATCCTTTAGCTTTCCATCAGCCGTAAAGACTCAGAAACACGTCACTTTTTCAAATCCCTCCGCGATGGAAAAGAAAAACCACAGCTGGCAAAGCCCCAGTCTTGGGAGAAAGAGCACCATAACGGTATATGGTTCCGAAGGTACACCGCTTCTGGCTTTTCCAGATAACGGTGAAAAGCGCACCGAGTGGGAGAATAACGGACTCATTGACGCGCTCTCTTTCCAGATCGAAAATGGCCACAACCGGATATACTGCATTGACGCTATCGATAAGGAAAGCCTTTTCAACTCCCGGGCGACCCCTAGGGTACGGATTAACCGGCATCGCCAGTTTGAAAGCTATGTTACTGATGAAGTGCTGCCATTCATCAGAAAAACGGCGGAAGACCTGTTTATTATGACAGCAGGAGTGGGATTGGGTGGTTACCATGCCGTCAATCTGCTCCTCAAGTATCCGGGCCAGATCCAGAAAGCCATATCCATTGGAGGCAGATTCCAGATACGCCCGTTCATGGATGACTATTTTGACGACAACGTCTATTACAACAACCCGCTGGAATACCTCCCCAACCTGGACGACCAGAACCTGCTTGATGACATCAAGAACACCGACATCCGTCTGGTGGTTACACCTGACGACCCGCATCTGGAACTGAATTACATGCTGAGTGACATACTCAGGGCCAAGGCGGTGGAACACATTTTTGATTACTGGATCGAGACCGGAGACAACCCCTGGAAGATCCGGGGAGATATGCTGCAGCGTCATGTTCCGTAAAGTACTCATCGCCAACCGCGGTGAAATCGCCTTGCGGGTTATGCGGACCTGCCGGGAACTGGGACTCCAGACCGTGGGGGTCTGTTCGGAATCCGACAAACAGAGTCCGCACGCCCTCTTTCCTGATGAGACGGTACTGCTGGAGGGAAAAAACGCAGCGCAGACCTATTTGAACATGGCGCAGATACTGCAGGTTGCCAGGGAGCGCCAGGCGGATGCTATCCATCCCGGATACGGATTTCTCAGTGAAAACGCTGACTTCGCCGAGGCATGTGCGAAGGAACAGATCGTTTTTATCGGCCCTGACCCGCACGCCATAAGACAAATGGGGGATAAGACCCGTGCCCGTGAACTGATGGACAAGGCCGGCGTACCCATCCCGCCGGGTCCGCGTTCACCGCTTGCAACTGACGAGGAAGCCGTGCATATAGCCCGCGGAATCGGTTTTCCGGTACTGGTGAAAGCCGCAGCAGGCGGTGGCGGAAAAGGGATGCGCATGGTGCAAACCGAAAAGGATTTGCCGGGAGCTTTGAAAACCGCCCGCTCAGAGTCAGCAAGCGCCTTTGGTGACGATCGCATTTATCTGGAGAAATACCTTGAGGAACCGCGCCATGTGGAATTCCAGATTTTTGCCGACCGTCACGGCAACATGGTGCATCTTTTTGAACGTGAGTGTTCCATTCAACGACGACACCAGAAGCTCATTGAGGAGTCGCCCAGCCCGTTTCTTGACGATGCGCTTCGTTCGGAAATGGGAAATGCGGCACTGCGCGCGGCAGGCAGCTGCGGATACACAGGGGCCGGTACGGTTGAGTTCCTGGTGGACCGTGACCGCCGCTTCTATTTTCTGGAGATGAATACCCGTCTCCAGGTGGAACATCCCGTAACGGAAATGATCACAGGCATTGATCTGGTAGCACTCCAGATCCGGGTGGCCGAAGGTCATCCGCTGCCCTGGAAACAGCACCAGATAACAAGGCAGGGCCATGCCATTGAGTGCCGGATATGCGCCGAAAATCCAATGGAACAGTTTCTTCCGGCAACCGGTACCGTGCGGACATGGCGGCCCGCGGCCGGTGCACATATACGGATGGATGCGGGGATCCGCCCGGGACAGAAAATCACAACCGAGTACGATCCGCTCCTGGCTAAACTTGTCGTTTACGGGAACAACCGTCCGCAAGCCATTGCACGCATGATCCATGCACTCGATGATACCGTATTGACCGGATGCCCATCCACCATACCTTTCTGCCGCTATGTCATGGAACACCCGCTATTCAGGGAAGGCCGCTACCACACCCACTTCATCCCGGAGCATTTTTCGGGTACAGAACTGCAAAACGAAATACTATCACAGCCCGTGGCCATTATCGCCGGTTTGCTTCACAATGACAACAACTATGGAGATAACTCCTGGCATGAGGCAAACAGCGGCACCGGCAGTTCCCATGAATCGGCAGCAGGTGATACCGGTTCGCATCCCACCCCCGGAACAAACACCAGCCGGAAAAATCAGCCGGGCGGAGGTGCGGGGACGCAGTGGTGGTTGCGGCGTAAATATAGCCGCTAGTTTGGATGAGTTTTTTCAAGACAGCTTCACACAACTTGCGTATATTTCTTTGATGGGACATAAATATTTGAACAGTTACCGGAAATCACGAAAAACAAGGAGTATTCATTTTGTCTGACAAGCAAGAATTATACAATCAGCTCAAGAAGCTGGAAACGGAACAGAGGAATCCCGAAACCATGCATATTGACCTGGCCGACCCGCTCGAGATCGTTCGTCTGATGAACGAGCAGGACAAGCTGGTCGCCGAATATGTGAGCACAAGAAATGAGCAGATCGCACAGGCCGTCGCCTATGCCCATGAGGCATTGGCACAGGGGGGACGCCTGATCTACACCGGTGCCGGCACCAGCGGCCGGCTTGGAGTGCTGGATGCGGCCGAATGCCCGCCAACCTTCGGAACCAGACCGGAACAGGTCATAGGACTGATCGCCGGCGGACGGGAGGCCATGTTTGTTGCCCAGGAAGGATCGGAGGACCTGCCGGAACATGGCGAAAAAGATATTGCTCAGCTGAACGTTAGTGAAAAAGATGTCGTTTGCGGTCTGGCAGCAAGTGGTCGCACTCCCTATGTTCTCGGAACGCTTGAGGAAGCCAAAAGGCGGGGCGCCCGGACCATCATGGTTTGTTGTGTCTCCGCCGAGCGCGTTAAACTGGAGTTGGAAGCTGATGTCATGATCGACATCCCTGTGGGACCCGAAGTGATCATGGGCAGCACCAGGCTCAAAAGTGCAACAGCTCAGAAAATGGTGTGCAACATGATATCCACCGGTGCCATGGTTCGTCTTGGCAAGGTATACGAAAACGTGATGGTGGATCTGATGCTGACCAACAAGAAACTCGTGGAACGTTCACGGCGCATCATCACCATGTTCACCGATGTCGATTATGATGAAGCGTCACGCCTGATGATGGAATCCGGCGGCAAGGTAAAGGTTGCGCTGCTTATGGGCCTGGCAAAAGTGGGCCGTGAAGAAGCGGAAAAACAGCTGGAAGCTCATGATGGATTCATCCGTGCAGCTTTGCAGTCCTACGAAAAGAAATAAAACAGGTCGGGCGCTGAACTGACTCAGGGGCCTCCGGCTTAAAGAAAAAAGTTACTGTGAGGCATTGGGATTTAATAGAAAGACGTGAAAGCGCCTATTTTTTCAGGATTCAGATTGCCGTTATCTGCTGCCTGATCCTTTTTATCTTGCTTTTCCGATATTGGCCGGTTGGCGACGGTGAGAACCGTCTGATGATCGATTCGCTTAACGAGGACCGGATCCTGATGCCTGAGTTCATTGAAACCAGGCAGCAGCCAACGGTAGAGCGAGTGGCACCGGTCGTGCCTCGACCGGAGGTCACCGTCCCCGATGAAGAGATTGTGGACGTGGAGTTTGACCTGGAGCTGACTGTCGACGATACGGGCACTGATTTCGGGCCCATCCCGCTTCCGGAGGGCCCGGGGGAGATCGTAGAGCAGCCGGACCGCCCACCCAATGTCAGACGGATCGTGGAACCAGTGACACCGGAAAAGGCCCGAAGAGATGGTGTGCGGGTCGAAGTGATCGTCAGGTACATCGTTTCGGAAAACGGCGAGGTGGAGGAAGCGTTTATCGAAGAAATGCGGATGTATAACCGTGAAACGGGCCGTTTCGAGACGGTAACTGACACGGAATACGGATTTCGTGAAATTACGCTTCGGGCCGCAGAACAATGGCTTTTTCATCCGGCTATTTATCAGGACCGACCCGTACGATCAACTGCCCGTCATCGTTTTACCTTTGGCAACTGAAGCACTGCCATCAGTGACAGAAATGCGGGCCGCCATAATTGAGATGGCAAATGGATGTTATCCAACCGCGTTACGGTCAATCCGCTGATTCGTGTTGCTATGACCGGCTAATTGTCATATATTGGCATCCCTGTTTAGCCAAGGCTGACACGATACGGAGAGATGCCGGAGTGGTCGAACGGGCTCGCCTGGAAAGCGAGTGTGCCCTAACCGGGTACCGAGGGTTCGAATCCCTCTCTCTCCGCTCCCTTCCCTTCTTTTTTTGTCGCCTTTCTTCTCGCTCCACACCTTCCGGAACTGCCGAAAACTATTCTGCACAGCAAATTATTGTAGCATTTAAAAATTGACTACATTTAATTACCATCATAACTGAAGGAAGTGTTTACTTTTTTTTTTTCGTGCCGATAAGTGATAGTGTAGAAGTGGAATCAGCCAACATCATTTGTAACGGTACCACTGACTAATATTTTTTCATAAGCCGGGATTCTTTTTTTTTGCCCTGCCGTTTCTAAAATATTGCGAGCCATCATGAACACAAACCGGGTTTTTTTTCTGGCAGTACTGTTTTTTACAGTCTTTTCCTGCGAACGACCTTCCAGTCCGGATTTTAATCTGCAACAGTCTTTTGACATCCCTCTGGTAAAAAGTACCTCCTATAAACTTATAGGAGGAGAAAGTGGCGCTATCATCGATACAACCAGTGAAAGCTTCAGCGACCTGTTTCGAGTTGGTGAAGGCCGGCTCGTTTTTCTTTCAACGGAAATAGACTTTGAAATTGGAGAACTGGACGACATTATTCCGGAGCTGGATATCGATCCAACTGATGTAGAAAGCGAAATAGGAACCCTCGAAATCGATGACTTTTCAAGCAGTTTTAACACGCAGATAGGGGAGATCAGCGGTGAAGCTGAGGATATGGATGATGAAGAAATGGAAGTCGGTGATTTTGAAATCGAATTCGATGCGTCAGGTTCTGCAGGATTTGAAGAGGTCACCGGACTTGATGCCAACGATTTCAGCACCGGTACATTTGTACCCGGGTCAGGTGGACAGACCATTATTGTGCCATTGGAAACACCGGGATTTGTGCGTGCTGAAATTGAAAGAGGCGGACTGCTATTTGTCTTCACGAATGATCTCGGATTTGATATAGAGGATGTCTCAGTACAGTTATTGAGCAATACCGGTACTTCAGGTCTGCCGGTAGGGAATACTGCGGAACTCGGGAGTGTAGCACACGGCCAGTCGGCACAGACTTCCATTGTCTTTGAAGCAGGTGATCTGCTTGAAACAACCCTTGCGTTTGAGGTGCAAATCCAGTGGCAGTCCCAGAATATGGCTGCTGAACCCGGTGAGTTCTCTGTCAGCTCGGAAGATCAGGGCCTCACCGCGCGTAATGCCACCGGAAATGTAAGACCGCAGGTACTAAATCCCGTCATTGAGCCCATTTCCGTTTCCAATCCGGATTTTGTTTACGCACTTGTTGCAGATGATCCCGGCACGGGAGAGCGCTATGAGCTGGCCCTGCAACTCATCAACTATACGCCTCTGGAGATTCAGGACAGTACTCTGTCTGCCATGCCTCTAATCACATTATTCAACGGAGATGGTGATATTCTGGATGAGCCCAAGGAACTTGTAAACGTAACACGTCCCGGCGCATCCAGTCTTGGAATGAATGAGACCGCCGAGGTGATTGTGGATCTCAGCGGGCAGAAGCTCACGGCAGAACTGACCTACCAGATAAGCATTGGAACCGCTGGTGGACAAAGTCTCACTGTGGATCGCGACCAGTCCATACTGATCACTTCCCGCACCAGTGAGATGACATTTGTTGAGGTGCTGTCTGACATCGATCCCCAGGATGACATCGCGCTGGAAGACACCGAAAAAGTGAAAGGCGACTTTGTAAATGCCGAGGTGGAAGAAGGGGAGTTGCGCCTTGTGATCCGCAACCAGTCAGACATACCACTCGTTATTGATCATCTGAGACTTTTCAATGCGGAATCATTTACTGCCAAGAATACCGGTCGTTTCTTTGCTTCAGGTTCTGATATTGCCGAAATAACTGATATTGAAATTGCTCCACGGGATAGCCGAACAGTTCTTGTTCCAATGGACAATATCGGTATAGCAAACCTTATCTCTTACACTGGAACCGCATCTTCTCCGGGCACCAGTGACCCGGTAATTATCCGTAAAACAGACCTTATTGTGACGGAAATGGAGGGTTCTGCACAACTCAGCTCTGCATCTGCGGTACTGAAACCCCAAACCTTCTCTATTGCTGACGAAGTGGAATTTGACGATGAGGACTTTCTGCTGATCAGTGAAGACCACTATGTGGAAATAGAGAGCGGTCTGCTAAGCATTCAGGATATTATCAACAACATCGATCTGGATATTGATACTCTGATTATCTCTTTTCCGGGAATCAGAACAGACAGGGATGGAAGCGGCCGATACCTTCCCTCTGATTCCCTGTGGATTGAATTTTCCGGCAACAACAGGATCCGGCGAGGCTCCGCAATCGGGCCGCAACCAACATTCTCAATCTCCCTTGACAACACAAGAATTTACTCGCCTGAAAACCGCCTGTTCTATCATGTTCACGCTGTTACAGAAGATACCAGAACGGCCTCCGGTGCCGATACCGTACGCACCGTTTTTTCATCAGATCAATTTTCCGCATCATTGGACATTGAAAACCTGACCCTGCGGACGGCATCCGGACAGGTTAAACGACGGGTTGAGTTTCTTGGTGAGGATGATGGAGACGACGGAATCGTCGATCTTTTCAATGACAGAGAAGCCGAAATCACGGAAATTGAAGACCTCAAGGATCTTTCTGAACGTCTTTCAGGCCTGCAACTTTTAAATCCCTCTTTTGATTTGATTTATGACACCAATTTGGGCGTCAGCGGAACAATCATAGGTGCCATTCTCGGGATCAACAAAAGAGGAGAAGAAGTATATCTTTCAGGCAAGCCGGGTACCGAGCGTGAGGTTGGACCGGGTGAAGACTACCAGAATCTGTATAATCGTGGAGTCCAGATTCCACGCACCGATCTCGTCGCATTTCAGGTTACCCCTTCACAGCAAATAGGGGAAGTAATCCGTAACCAGGTAATCCGTTTCGACTCTGAAACATCCAATGTGGACGAATTTCTCAGCAATCTGCCCGTTGAAGTGCGTTTTATCGGGAAAATTATTGTTAATCCCGACGAGCAGGATGGTTTTATTGTGAATCCGGTAGAATTTGACGCCCGGATGGGAATTGATATCCCCCTGAATCTTTCCACTATCGAGGGTGATCCCGCTTCCTTCGATGATGTGATATCAGCGGATCTTTCGGATCTGCCAAAACCCGAAGACGATTCAAGGGTAAGCGAAGCCACTCTTTATGTTTCTTATGAGAATGGCTTGCCGTTTGACGCTGAAATGAAACTCGAATTTCTCGATGAAAGAGAGGAGCTCATTTTCTCAACAACAGGCCTGCCATTAGATCCGGTCACTTTCCGTATTGAAGCCGCAAATGTACATTCCACTACCCGATTCGTTGACCGGCCAAAATACGGTACATCGGAAATACGGCTTACGGAAGATCAGCTCGACAATCTCTACCTTACGCGTCACATAAGGCTGGTCGGGGAACTGGCCACAAGCAGAGATGATATATCAGGCGAAGTGAAAGTGCGAGCTGAAGATTTTATTGGTCTCAGCGTGAATGCAAGCTTTAAAACATCCATAAAGGTCAATTGAAAATGTGACTGTCATGACCCGTACAGCAAAAAACAATCTTTTTTTCACTATTTCAGCAATCATCCTGTGTTTAGCAGCAAACGGACATATTGTCATGGCACAGGGTCATCATGCAACTTCTGTAAATACAGCCCTGGGTGGAGGGGGTAGTGCTTACATAACCGGCTATCATGCCACATTTATAAATCCGGCAAATCTCATGATTTCCGATCGGGATACCAGGATTAATTTCGGTGTCGTCGGTGGAATCCAGTCAGCTGCCGGAGGCAGTCTCGTCAATATAAAACTCTACAACAGGCACTTCACCAAAGGTCACACAATCGATACCGAAAGGGCATTGCTCATTTCCGATGAGTGGTTCGGCGCCTGCCCGCTATCCACTTCAAAAGCAGCTTTTGGTGTGGATATGGTACCATTGGGGGTGAGTTACAGAAGAGACGACATGGCTTTCAGCATCGCGGCTCGCGCACGGACCCTCGGCAGTACAAACGTGAGCAAGGGGATGTTTGAACTGGCACTTACCGGTCTCAATACCCAGGTTTTTCGTGACCCCAGAAAAGTGAACTTCAATACGGAACTGCTGGCTTTTTGGGAACTTGCATTCGGTTTTGCAATGCAGGTCTGGCAGAACACCGAAAGAAATGCACCCGGAACCATGCGCGTCTATGCCGGAGTTGCACCCAAAATCCTGTTTGGCCTGGGTTACGCCAAAATGGATCTTGATTCACGACTCCAGGTAACCGGACGCGAAGCGGAGTCCAGCGTTGTTCATAACTTTGAATACAACATACTCACAACCGGCAACCTGACCGACGACCTTACCGCGTATTATCAAGAACGTCGCGTGCGAGGTAACAAGGATGCCATACTGGGTGACTATCTGGAAGACTCCTTTTCAGATTTGGGTGGAAGACAGGGAGCCGGGTTCGGACTTGAACTCGGAGCTACCTTCGAGTGGTATATGCGTGATGTCTCTCTGCCCGTCATCGGTACCGGCCCCCAAATCCTCAGGGCTTCTTTCTCACTTACAGATCTGGGAGGAATCAATTTCAGAAAAAATCCCGGTAATTTCAGAGCCAAAGACTCATTTCTCTGGGAAGGCCTCACGGTTGATTTTGATTACATCGACGAAGAGTTCGAAGGTGATTTTTCGAATTACCTCGAATATGTCCTGGAGGACAGTATCGGGAGTGATATCTACGGTAATTTTTCTCCGCGGGATGTAAGCAACCTCAGGGTTGGGCTGGCCCCAATGTTCCATCTTGGCGGGTCGCTGACCATGGGCCGCCTTGGCGTGATGCTGGATATTGGAAAGGGGATCAACAACAGGGGCGTGAACAGCCGAAGATTCTACACCGCCCTTGGTACGGAATATCGCGTTCTCAAAGCTTTACCGCTGCGACTCGGCCTCAGAGCGGGTGGATATTCCGCTGTTAACCTGTCAGCCGGCACCGGCCTTGATCTCAAAAACTTTGAATTCTCCCTGGGGGTCATGACCACACCGTCATCAGCAAGAGGTGGTATGAATCTGTCTGCGGCCTGGAGCGGGCTTGTCTTCCGGTTTTAAGTTCTAAACCCAGCTTATCAGGTAACCTTGTTGCCTATATTAAAAAACGTGGCTTTCTTCTCAGAAGGTGGGCGCCGGGATATTTTTTATTTCCTTGTAAACCACTGAGCTTGATTTGAAAAGGCAGATTAACAGCGCAATTGAGATCAATTTGAGTCGTTCTCCTCTCTTGCTTTCTCACGCAATTCCTCCATACGTGAAAAACGATACAAGGAGATTTCCAATGGCAGATCCTTCTTTTCGGTAATGTGTGTTGCCAGGTGTGAAGCGACAAATTCGGAGTAAAGCAATCCTTTCGAGCCTAACCCCGCATATATATAGAGTCCTTTCTCCGCATAATGCTCTCCAACAATGGGGAGACGGTCGGGGGTAGTTGCACGGATTCCCGACCACTGACCGATACGCTGACATTGCGGATATAAATCAGGCAATAGCTCCAGGAGTTTCTGATCAAGAAGACCGGCGCCTTGCGCATCAGGGTTTTCATCGTGATAATGGTGCTCATAGGTGCTGCCCACGGCGATCGTATGATCATCTATGGGTGCCAGATACCCGTAAGCCGATATGGCGGGCAGGTTGCCGATATACTCCGGACTATGGTATATGGCCAGTTGTCCCTTGACGGAATTGAGTGGTAATTCGGACCAGTATTTGTTTTCCCTTGCCTTGAATCCCGTGGCGATCACCAGGCACGGTGCTGTAAAGCTGTTATTTTTATTTTGGAGTTTCCATTCACTCCCATTATGAATGGAGTAGGGGCCTCCAAAAACAAATGTGACACCCGAATCTTTTAAATAGCGGTGATACGCCTGAAGATACTCTGGTGTGCGGACTGTTTTTCCTTTGCTCATGAACAGCCCTCCGGAACACTCTTTCAAATAGGGAATACGATCTTTTATCTCATCCGGTTCCAGCCACTCTATCCATCCCTTCGGCCAGCCCGTATGTCTGAGGGACTGACGAAAGTTTTCCGCCAGGTTTTCATCGATGGCAGGTCGCAATACACCATGCTGTAACCGGAGGTTGGTATCCGATATAGCAGAAAGCTGCTCCATACGCTTTTCCAGCAACCTGAAACTGGCTTCTGCATTCCAGACCATCCGGGCACGCTGGCCGGTTGCCGGATTCACCATCCCGGAAGGCACCCCGGAGGCACCATCACCGATCTGGTTCGCTTCGTACACCAAAACCTTAAGGTTCTGGTTTTTTTCTGCAAGTTGTGCCGCTGTCGCAAGACCGGCCAAACCACCGCCTGCTATGATGACATCGAATGTTTTCATACTTTTTTGTTACAATTCTTCATCTGTAAAACTCCGTTTCCAGGTTCATCCAGGGGACGGAACTCTTTTGGATGCTATATCCGATGCAATAGGGTGTCGGAGGAGAGCACACGGGCTCCTGCACCGACCATTTCCTGCCATGCCTGTTCAAGCGAGCCATCCAAATCAATCCCGCGGACAGCATCTTCAACTACATTGACATGGAAGCCTTCTTTGATGGCATCCAAAACAGTCCATTTTACACAAAAATCTGCTGCTAATCCAGTCACATAAAGTGTATCTATTTTCCTGTTTCGCAGGTACCCGGTCAGACCTGTGACCGTCTGCTGGTCATTCTCAAAAAAGGCGGAATAGGAGTCAATCTGCTTGCGGAAACCCTTGCGCAGGATGAGCTGGCTCCGGCTGGTGTCCAGGCCGGGGTGAAATGCGGCGCCTTTCGTGCTCTGCACACAATGATCAGGCCACAGAACTTGATTCCCGTAGTCAACGGAAATTATATCGTACGCCTTTTTACCTTTGTGCGAAGAGGCAAATGAATGATGTCCGGCTGGATGCCAGTCCTGGGTGTGCAGAACTACTTCAAACAACCCGGAAAGCCGGTTGATTACCGGTACCACCTGATCCCCCTCAGGGACAGCCAACGCCCCTCCGGGACAAAAATCATTTTGAACGTCGACGACCAGGAGCGCATCTGTTACTTTTTTTGCATTCATAATATCCGTTTGGTTTTGTCAGTGTTCATTCGGGATACCCGCCAGTGTGCCTGATACTGTTTCACCATACTGTTTCATGGTTGCTATTTTCAATTTTGACAGCTTTTACTTCCGCAATTGCTCCATCAGATCGACCAGAGGATTATCCAGTACTACTTCATAACGCTCTGGCTCATTGAGACGTTTGATCTTTTCAGGCAGTCGGGCAACACGCGAGGCGCTGAATTCAGCGATGCCGGTAATATCCGTCGGTTGGGCCAGCGTCTTTCCGTTTTCCATGATGGTACTGCGGATTTGTTCGGATGTACTCTTGCTGGAGGGGACTCTTTTTGAGCTCCCGTCGCTATGCGGAATATTTTTTGGAGCCCGTTTCTTGCCGACCTCCCCCTCAGCAAGCCGGATCACATCCCGCATGAAAAAACCGTCTTTGTCAGATAGCCGATCAATTTCCTTGATTCCGGGGAGACTGCGCTTGGAAACCTCATCGGTGTACTTCATGGTTGGTTGTCCGTCCAGATCGCAGATTTTGTAGACACCCCCGAGAGCGCCGTCGGGATAGCCGGTGATTAACCGGGTACCAACTCCAAAGACGTCAATGGGTGCCTTCTTTTCCCGCAACTCGGCAATGCGCTGTTCGTCGAGTTGGTCAGAAACGGCAATGGCTACGTAATCGAGTCCGGCATCGTCCAGCATAATGCGGGCCTTGCTCGAAAGGGTAAGCGGGTTGCCGCTGTCAAGACGGATGCCTGTGAGGCGGTGGCCCTGCTCTTCGAGTTCCCTGGCAACCGTGATGGCATTGGGAAGGCCCGATTCAATGGTGTCGTACGTATCCACCAGAAGGATGGAAGTGTCAGGATAAAGCCGGGCGTACATCCGGAATGCCTCCAGTTCACTCTCAAAACACTGGATCCAGGAGTGTGCCATGGTACCGGAAACAGGAATTCCGTAGCGCTTGCCGGCAAGCACATTGGAAGTGGCATCGAACCCACCGATGGCCGCGGCCCGGGATGCGGCCACCGACCCGGCACCCTGTCCGCGTCGCAAGCCGAAATCCACCAGCTTGCATTCGCCGGCAGCCAGGCGAAGCCGCCGGGCCTTGGTAGCTATGAGCGACTGGAAATTGAGGATGTTAAGCAGAAGGGTCTCCACCAGCTGGCACGATAGCAGCGAGCCCGTTACGGTGAGGACCGGCTGTCCCGGGAACACAACATCGCCTTCGCGAACGGACCTGATGGTCCCGTCAAAGGTGAAGCGCGAAAGATATTCACAAAAGGCATCTTCGAAACCTTTCTCACGCAGCCATGCAATCTCATCCGCTGTGAAGCGGTAGCGGCCAAGCACTTCCAGCAGCTCGGCCAGCCCTGCGAATACCACGAATTCGCCGGAAAATGGCGCTTTCCGAAAGAAAAAATCAAACGATGCCTGCTTGTTGTACAACCCGTTCCTGAAATACCCTTGCCCCATGGTGATCTGGTAAAGGTCAGTGTACAAGGCGGGATCAGGAATTTCTTTTATGCCTGTAGCTTCGTTTGTATTCAAGGTACGTTTGCCGTTTTAATGTAACTTTTTGTGTATTTATCGACCGGTTTTCACCTCACATAACATAGAGCAACGGGTTCGTAATTCAAAACATCTTGACCTATATTGTAAGAAATATCTTTTTGAGACGGACAGCGTTTTTTTATGACACAAAAACACCTGTATTTATTAGCTTTAACCACACTCATTGCGCTGACGGGACGGACAGTGGCACACGCCGGTGAATCTGTCCCGCCAATGGACGACCCACCGCCACCATCCAACGAGGCCATAGCCGCTGAAGAGACCGTACGCATGATACTGGAATGGGTGGATGCGGACGGGCTTGTTCGTCCGCCCGGATCCGAAAGCAGGGTGATTCCCGGACCCGTATATCTGGATATGGCCGTGCCACCCTCTGTTCGCGCACGCATTCACAGCGGGTTGATCGACGGTGGCATGCGCCTGGCCGCCGACCGGGAACAATACCACAGCATCCGCATACAGTGGCAGCCGGACAATATTATGGAAATCCAGCGCGGGGCTGTCAACAGGCGGGTCATCCGGTCTGAGCTCTTCTTTTCCTGGCTGGATGGGGACCGGGAGATACAAAAAACATGGCAGTCATCGTTTACCCATGAGGATAAAATCCCGACGGGATACCTGGCCGCGGTGACCGGAACCTGGCCGCCGGCCACATTTCAACAGGAGTTGGAATCGGGCCGCCGTACCTTGCTGCGCCGCATCGCCGAGCCGGCCGTTATCACCGGAGCGATAGCCGTAACCATTTACCTGCTATATAACGTCCGCAGCTGATGTGCCTGATTGCAACCCGCTGGACAACTATTATTGCGCTGCTTGTTCTGCTGATACTGGTGTATCAGTGCGCTACTCCTACGCAGCCAAGCGGCGGTCCGCCTGACCGTACACCTCCGCAAATTGAAGAAACCGAACCCGCAAACCGGACTACCATGTTCGACGGAGAACGTATCCGTTTCCATTTCTCGAAATACATCGATCGCAACAGTTTTCGCAACGCGTTTCGTATGGAGCCCGACCTCAACATCCGATACGATATCAGCTGGCGACGGCGTACGGCCACGGTGAGTTTCGAGGATCCCCTTCCCGACACCACCACCATCATTTTCACCCTGGGCACAGATCTGTCCGATACGCGCAACAACCGTATCACCTCTCCATTCCAGCTGGCGGTCTCCACCGGACCCGATATCGACGAAGGAA
>SKYY01000113.1 GCA_007127665.1 Balneolales bacterium
GGATGGATGGCCCTGGACATCGGCCCGAAATCTGCGCAATTGTTCGGCGACGAGATCATGGATGCCAAAACGGTAATCTGGAACGGACCGATGGGCGTCTTTGAAATGGATGCGTTTGCCAAGGGCACCTTTGCCGTGGCAGGGGCCATGAGCACGGCTACCCAAAACGGTGCCATCACCATCATCGGTGGCGGTGATTCGGCATCGGCCATCAAAAAAGCCGGACTCGAAGACAAAGTCTCCCACGTCTCCACGGGAGGGGGTGCCAGCCTCGAGTATCTCGAAGGCAAGGAACTGCCGGGCATCACCAGCCTCACTGACAAATAGAAACAGGTGATCTGTTTGTCTCCGTTACACAGCCGGTTGCGAACCTTTGGGTTGTATCCGGCTGTTTTTGTTAATATGTTTCACGGTGCTATGCTCTAAATGGAGCGAACATGGCATTCTCCCGCTGACGCACAGGGAATGACCAAATCCTGGCATATGACTCATACCGGGCCGAAAAATCGAAATTTATGCCAACAGATAAAAAAAAGGAATTCAGTCTCAAACAACGTATATTAAGCCGAAATTGGCGGATGATTTGAAATCAGCCTGTCCAGAAGAAGTAAATCCTTAAGAAGCAAAGAAATACCAAATATTTGTACTATGGCGAAACAAAGAACACTGGCTATCCTGAAACCTGACTGCGTCCGTAAAGGCCTCATCGGGGAAGTGATCCGACGAATCCAGGAAGCTGGATTCACGATCAAGGCGATGAAAATGACCCGCCTTACCAAACAAACCGCGGGAGGTTTTTACGCCGTTCACCGGGACAAACCCTTTTTTGACGAACTCACCACGTTTATGAGCAGCGGCGCATGCGTTCCTGTCGTGCTTGAAAAGGACAATGCCATTGAAGATTTCCGCAAGCTCATCGGAGCCACCAACCCGGCCAATGCCGAAGAGGGAACCATACGGAAGGAATTCGCTGATTCAATGGGAGAAAACATCGTGCACGGTTCAGATTCCGAAGAAAATGGCAAGATAGAAGCGGCCTACTTCTTCGCGGAAAGTGAACTTGTCGCCAACGAATCCTGATGCATTCCTTTCAGGTTCACGTAACCTGCTTCACTCCTCAAGTTACCTTCAGCCATGCAAAAAATTCCGTCAGAATTTGTTTCCAAAGTCACGCACGACCTGAAAACACCGGTCGGAAACGCGATGATGTATTCCGATCTGCTCTCCGAGGAAATCCGGATGCTGATGGAGGACAACCCGAACCTGCGCGATGATTTGGAGTCACTTCTCTACTATTGCGGCAGTATCCGGCTCTCCTCGTCCAAACTGATCAACTACGTCCAAAGCTGGAGTTACGCATACCAGATGGAAGACGGGGTGTTCGAACAACGAAAGACCGACATCCGGCTTAAGGCCCTGGTGGATGATATCATCGAAAAAAACGACATTTTCATCCAGAACAAGTCGCTTCAGATGGATGTGTCATACGATACCTCCAGGGAAACCTGTCATGCCGATCAGGAAGTGATGACTCTCATCATGGACAACGTCATGTCCCTTTTCATCGGTATGGCACCAAATAATGAAACCATGCGTGTCCGGATTTCAGAAGAAGATGGCGGACTCATGTTCCGGTTTTTTGCCCCCAAAGCAACGTTCACCGAAACACTCATGGAGGCATATTCCGGTCAGATTTCAATCAAGGAGCAGATTGCCCCGAGTCAGGGCATCCTCAAACCGGGTGGATACGCACTCATGTTCGTGAATATCGCCCTGCGCTATATGGGGGCCGCCCACGGTATAGACCCGGAAGGCAGCGAACCGCGCTCATTCTGGTTCCGGCTCCCGCTGGCGTAGGATCTCGTAGCAGATCAATGCCCCGCTAACCGAGGCGTTCAGCGACTCCACTCTGTTTTTCATGGGGATGTGCACCAGCATGTCGCAATGCTCTCTTGTCTTCTTGCGGATACCCTTCTCCTCACTGCCCAGGATAACGACAAGCGGCATGCGGTAATCCTGGGTCCGGAAGTCCCGGCTGCCCTCCATATCGGTCCCGCATATCCAGAACCCGGCGTCCTTGAGCTTCAGCAGTGCCTGGTTCAGGTTGACCACACGAACGACCGGCATGCGAAGGATAGCTCCGGCCGAGGCCTTCATCACCCCGCCGGAAATGGTCGCCTGACGGTGTTTCGACACCATGACCGCATCCACCCCGCAGGCCAGTGCCGTGCGCACGACCGCCCCGAAATTGTGCGGGTCCTCGATTTCGTCCAGAGCCAGGATTACCGGGTTGCGCGCGATATCCGCATCCTCCAGCCAGTCTTCCAGCTCCACATAGCTGGCCGGTGTGATGGCCGCCACAATGCCCTGATCGTTGACCGAGCCGACCATTTCGGCCAGCTTCCTGCCCGGGACACGCTGCACCGGTATGCGGTTCTGTGACGCCATCTGCTCAACATCACGGACCGGCCTGCCCTGAAGTTGCTGCTTCAGATAGATTTTGCTGATATGTCCGGGTTTGTGCTCAAGGTATTCAAGCACGGCATTGCGGCCGTATATGTAATTGTCCGGTTGCATGGATCGATTTAAGGGGTTTGTAAGTTATCAATTTTGTTAGTACTGTTCAGGGTCGCGGAGTATCAGGCCGCAAAGATGAACTGGCAACACAGAAACAAGATAACCATACTCTCTCACGTACCAATGGCCGGAAAACCCAAAAACCAATACCGTTCAGGAAAACCGGACAAACGGGGTCTCTTCAGACTCTCGGGTGGCGGAGAACATGATCTTTTCCGACGCAGGCAGGTGCGTGACCTGACACATCACCCGGAAGATGGGAACGCACGCGGGTTGAAAGGTGCCAATCCGGTACACACCGGATTTGGCCTGCTGATGATTGCCTTCGGTTTGCTCTCCATTACCCTGGTTTTGCTGAATATGATTTCCAACCTGTGGTTTGCATCGCTCATGAGCATGACCGGCAGCCTCGCTGTGCTGGCCGGGGTATGGATGCTCTGCGACGCCATAAAAGAACGCAAAAGCGTGGACAATCTGGTCAGGGATGCGATTATGCGTTCCCTGCGTGAAAAAAACTGATGATCTCCATGGCGTTCAGGAACGAAGATATCACGAGGATTGAGACGGTGCTTGACTATCACGTAGGCAAGGACCGTCATGACAGGCCGGAACGCGAAGTCTTGCAGATACTGAGAAATCGGAAAAATCGATTTTTCTACATTACCGTCATTAACATCCTCGCCCTCGTCTTTTTTGGCTACTGGTTCTTCAGCGGGATTACCGAGCTTCCATCATGGATTTTCTGGGTGCTGGCCGTCGTATTTATCCTGAACCTGGCATCCGTTGCCTGGCAGAGAAAGCAGATCGATGACGCCATAACCTATGTGGAATCGGGTCAGCCTGCTGGCAGAAGAGATACCTGATCGGCAAATATGAGTTGATATCCTAAATTTTCATTTGATACCCCCGGGGAATCCTCCTATTTTGCTGCAACCTTTCACTAAGTTTGCACCTGACCAATGGAGCCGAAATATATTTTTGTGACCGGGGGAGTTACGTCCTCCCTCGGCAAGGGCATCATCTGTTCTTCTCTGGGACTGTTACTCGCCACCCGGGGCCTTCGGGTCACCATTCAGAAACTTGATCCCTACATCAATGTGGATCCGGGAACCATGAACCCCTATGAGCACGGGGAGGTTTACGTAACGGACGATGGAGCCGAAACGGACCTGGACCTGGGACATTACGAACGGTTTCTGGGCATCCCCACTTCGCAGGACAACAATGTCACCACCGGCCGCATCTACTATGATGTGATCACAAAAGAGCGGCAGGGGGCCTATCTCGGACAGACCGTTCAGGTGATCCCGCACATTACCGACGAAATAAAGTCGCGCGTAAAAGCGATTGGCGACTCGGGGAATTACGATATCGTCATTGTGGAAATCGGCGGGACTGTAGGCGATATCGAAGGACTGCCCTACATTGAGGCAATGCGCCAGCTCAGATACGATGTGGGTCGGCAAAACACGCTTTCCATACACCTCACTCTGGTTCCCTACCTCAAAGCCGCCGGTGAACTCAAAACAAAACCGACACAGCACTCGGTCAAGACCATTTATGAGCTCGGAATGCAGCCCGACATGCTTGTTTGTCGCGCCGAAGTTCCACTCGACCATGGCATACGCCGTAAAATCGCCCAGTTTTGCAACGTCGAAATCGAGGATGTGATCGCTTCCCTGGATGCGCGCTCCATCTACGAAGTTCCGTTGCTGATGAAAAACGAAGGCCTTGATCAAGGGGTGATCCGAAAACTTCACATAGACACAGATGAACCGGACCTGACCAGCTGGATCCGGTTTGTGGATGCGGTATCCAACCCCGATCACCGTATCCGTATTGCACTGGTTGGCAAGTATGTAGACCATCAGGATGCCTATATGTCCATCGTGGAATCCTTCCGCCATGCCGGGGCCGTGAACAATTGCGAAGTGGAAATTGTCTGGATTTCATCGGATTACCTCAACGCGGACAATTTGGAGGCGCAGCTCAACGACGTGTGCGGTGTGCTGGTTGCCCCGGGATTCGGTGGCAGAGGGATTGACGGTAAGCTTGCTGCCATCAGCCATGCCAGAAAGCAAAACCTTCCGTTTTTTGGTATTTGCCTCGGCATGCAGTGTGCCGTAATTGAATTTGCACGTAATGTCTGTGGTATGGTTGGTGCCAACAGCACGGAATTTGATCCTGAGAGCCCCTATCCCATAGTGGACCTGATGCTGGAACAGAAAAATATCAATGACAAGGGCGGGACCATGAGACTGGGTGCTTATGACTGCTCACTCGAGCAGGAGGGGCATGCGGCCAGGGCTTATGGCGAATCACTGATCAGTGAACGGCACCGGCACCGATATGAACTGAACAATGAATACCGGAAAGTCCTGGCGGAAAACGGGCTGCGCGTGACAGGAATAAACCCGGAACGGGACCTCGTCGAAATTGTTGAGGCAGAAGATCATCCATGGTTTGTTGGGGTACAGTTCCACCCGGAGCTCAAGAGCACGGTTGACAGGCCCCACCCGCTTTTCGTTAACTTCGTGGCTGCGGCCTTCAGATACGCCAATGAAAACGGACTGGTTGAGCATCCGGCTAAGAAAAAGCAGGAAAACCCGGTTTGACCATGATGGATGCGGGATCTTTCAGACATACCGTGCGGGTTCGGGTCAACGGCTTGTTGGTGCAAGAGAACGCACTTCTTATGGTACATCTGATGTCTCCGGTTGCCGGGAGGATGATATGGATGCCCCCGGGCGGGGGTGTACAGTTCGGTGAGCCACTCACAGCAACACTCCAAAGGGAAATGTACGAAGAGACCGGCTTGCAGATCACCCCGGGTCCGCTATGGTACCTCCATGAGGTCATTCACGACGATGTCCATGCCATAGAGTTCTATTTTCTCTGTGATCGTACCGGAGGCACGTTGCGTACGGGCAGTGATCCGGAATACCCCGACGGCGATCAGATTATCAGGGATGTCTCGTTTCTGCCTTTGGAAACCCTTGACCGGCCCGACATCCACCCCGCTTACCTGAGAAAAAAGTTTGCTGAAGATCTCAGCAACAAGCCGGATCAGATCCTCCCGAAATTCATCTGA
>SKYY01000034.1 GCA_007127665.1 Balneolales bacterium
AACCACCGCATGTCAGGCTGGTCGCCCGGTCTGGCCGTATCCATACATCCCGATCTGGCACTTGGCATACTTGGACTCGACCAACCCCGTCAACTTGACAGCCTGCGGTCCCACTGGCAAAGCCACACATCCACCCCGGTCCCGGAACTCACCGGATTCCGTCTCCGCAACAGGCCCGTGATGGAAACCCGGTCTTTCGAAGAGGATAACATCGTCGCCGTGATTCACGGCGCGGACGAAGAGCTGAGCAGCGAAATAGTAGTGCTCTCCGCCCACTATGACCACATGGGACTGGGTCAGCCGGATGAGTACGACGATATCGTCTACTCTGGCGCCGATGACAATGCCAGCGGCACGGCCGTACTCATGCAGATTGCAAAGGCGTTCCGGCAAGCCGCCGAACATGGATACAGGCCCTCACGCACACTGGTGTTTCTTCACGCTGCCGCCGAGGAGTGGGGCCTCTTCGGATCCCGCTACTTTGTGGATAATCCACTCTTCCCCGACTCGGAGATCATCGCCAATGTAAATGTGGATATGGTTGGCTTTGTGGATAACGAGTATGCCCGGCGGGAAGACCAGCACTATCTCTATGTCATAGGCGCCGGAATGGTATCCAGCATGCTTGAGGAGCTGGTTCAGCAGGCCAACGAGGCCACGGTGGAACTCTATCTGGATGAAAAATACAACGATACAACCCATCGGCTGCAACTGTACCGGAGAAGCGATCACTGGCCGTTTGCTCAGCAGAATATACCCTTCGTATTCTTTTTCTCGGGGCTGCACGACTACTATCACCGTCCATCCGATACCCCGGACCGCATTGATGTGCCGCTGCTCACCCAAAGGACGAAGCTGATGACGGAGCTGATCTGGTACCTGGCAGAAACGGAAAACCCACCGGAAAACGACCGCATGCAGTTCGGGGAGAGCGCGGTTCCCTCCAGATAACGGGCCAGGGTACGCACAGGGTACACACTTGAAGCAGATCCAAAGCCAGGGCTCAGGAAACTTTCTTTTCAAACAGCGCTGTCACGAACTGTTCCCTTTCAAACACCTGAAGGTCCTCGATCTTTTCGCCGACCCCGATATATTTTACCGGAACGTTCATTTCGTGCGATATTCCGATGACAATGCCGCCCTTTGCCGTTCCGTCAAGTTTGGTCAGCGCCAGTCCGGTAACATCCACAACCTCTGAAAAAGCCTTTGCCTGCTGAAGCGCGTTCTGTCCCGTTGAGGCGTCCAGCACAAGGAGTACTTCGTGGGGTGCATCTTCGACCACCTTGCCCATGACGCGCTTTATTTTTCCAAGTTCGTCCATCAGGGCTCTTCTGTTGTGCAGGCGGCCGGCCGTATCCACCAGAACCACATCGGCATCCTTTGATTTGGCGGAAGCCACAGTGTCATAGGCTACAGCGGCGGGATCGGCTCCCTGTCCCTGCTGGATGAGGGTGACGCCGGCGCGCTCGCTCCAGATCCGCAGCTGCTCCACAGCACCGGCGCGGAATGTGTCCCCGGCCCCGAGCATGACGCGCTTGCCGGCAAGCTTGTACATGTGGGCCAGCTTGCCGATGGAGGTGGTTTTTCCGACGCCATTCACGCCAACGACCAGGATAACGTGTGGTTTCTGGCGGAATTCGGCGTCAAATGCGGCCGGACGATCGGCCTCGTTCTCTTTCAGCAGGCTCGTGATCTCTTCCCTGAGGATTTGCTGCAGTTCACCGCTGCTGATGAATTTGTCCCGGGCTACACGCTCTTCGATGCGCCGGATCACTTCCAGCGTTGTTTTTACGCCCACGTCGGATGTGATGAGGATCTCCTCCAGGTCGTCAAGCACCTCGTCATCCACCTTGTCCTTGCCGACCAGTGCCTTGCCTATTTTGTCCAGGAACCCGGTCCGGGTTTTTTCAAGGCCCTCCTGCAGCTTTTCCTCTTTTTTTCCGAATCCAAGTTTGTCAAAAATTCCCATTGCGAATGTATCTGTACCGTGATGCTGTAAAAATTTCAGTTATATGCACTTATGCTGCGTGTAAGGGACTGCCGGCGACTCAATTGAACTCAGCACCCTTTTTCTGGATCATGATGTACCGGTGCACATAGGAACCCAGCGAGTAGATCATTAAAATAAGGCTTAACCACATTAAAAATTCGATCGTTTGTTCTCTTTCGGGGAAAAAGAAAGCCACGATCCAGTAGATGGCAAGCACATTCACGGTCACTTTGCCGGATATTACCGACATGGCATACTTTCCCTGTTTGCGTTTTATGAGCAGCGAGCCAGTCAGGATGAGCAGATCACGCGCAATCATGATGATAAAGAAAAACAGGGGGATAATATCGATAAAAACAGCGTAGAAAAAGAGGATGACGGCACAGATCTTGTCCGCCAGGGGATCCGCCACCTTGCCGAATTCGGTGACCTGGTTGAGTTTCCGGGCAAAGTAACCATCCAGGTAGTCAGAGACGAAGGCATATCCGATAAGCGCGATGATCAGCCAGTTCGCCTCCTTTCCCGAGGCGTGGTGCAAAATGAGGATGGGGATGGCAATGAGCGCGCGTGACAGTGATATGGCATTGGGCAGCGTAAGCACATCTTGTTTGACCGGTATGATCTTTCCGTCGATATTGGTTGCTTCTTTCACGGCACTCCAGGGTTACATGTGAATTTGCTGCTGTGTTCTGGTGGACGGGTCCGGCCAGCGGGCACATTTGCCCGGATTTCACATTTAGCGATTTATTTTTTCGGGTGAATCATTGTACCTTGCATCTTGCACAGAACAGTTACCCGGCAATGTAAAATAGAAATTTATCGGATGAACACGAAAGAAACGGACCACTCTCTCCTGGAGAAACAGCTGGCAAGCGAGAAAATCTTCTCCGGAAACCTGCTCCATGTGTACAAGGACAAGGTGGAGCTGCCTGACGGGAGCACATCATACCGTGAATGGATCGATCATCCCGGTGCCTGTGCCGTCTTGCCGGTGTTTGAGACGGGCGAGGTGCAACTGGTAAAGCAGTTTCGCTATCCGCTGCGACAGAATTTCCTGGAGGTGCCCGCAGGCAAAATCGATCCGGGCGAAGATCCGCTGGTCACCGCAAAGCGGGAGCTGGAGGAAGAGTCGGGCGTTTCGGGCAAAAACTGGGTGGCGCTTGGAGGATTCCATCCCTGTATCGGCTACACCAATGAGATCATCTATCTCTATCTGACCTGGGACCTGCAGGTGTCAGATAATCACGTGGATAAAGATGAGTTTCTCAAGCCGGTCCGCATGCCTTTCGCGAAAGCCGTGGAGGCATCGATCAACGGTGAAATCACGGATGGCAAAACCATTACAAATATCCTCCGGGCTGCAAAATGGTGGATGGATAATGCCCCGTTTCCCATCGAGCTGAAGTTGTGATCGCTAATGGGCAGAGAGACCCGCGGGCATGGTGGTAAGGCGGTGGAGCGGATTGGCTGGCATAACAGATTGCCGGAACAGATTTTGGCCCGGCTCACGCGCTGTAGATCGGGTTTAGCCGGTTAGCGCGGCAGTGTCCGTCAGTTTTTCAGATAGCCGCGCTTTTGTGCGATTTCCTTGATCTTCTCTTTCAGGAGGTTGCGTCCGCGGTGAAGGCGGGAACGCACCGTACCTATGGGCACGTCAAGCATGTTGGCGATCTCCTCGTAGGTGAAATCCTCCACATCGCACAGCAACAGGGGTGTGCGGAAATCCTCCGGCAAGTTGTCCAGGGCCTTCTTGAAGTCGTCATCGTATTCCCCACGGTAGAATTTCGCCTGAAGGTCCGTGGTGTCGCTCTGCTCGCTGCGGATGGTTTCGTAGTAGGTTGCCACCTCTTCGTAGTCTACGTGCTGCGGCTGCCGGGCGGCCTTTCTGTAATTATTGATATAGGAGTTTTTGACGATGCGATACAGCCAGGCACGGGCGTTGGTTCCTTTCTGGTAGCTGTTGAAAAAACGGAAGGCCTTGACAATGCTGTCCTGCAGCAGGTCCTCCGCATCGTTTGGATCGGTAGTCAGACGGAGGGCATAGTTGTAGGTGGCATCCAGGTGCGGAATGATCTCCGCATTGAAATCCTCCTGCTTCTTCAACTCTTCGGCTGTCAGTTTGTCCGTCATGTAATTTCCTGGTTTGTTCGTGCAGTGTGCATGGAGATGTTCAGGAGTGATTCCGGACCTTGTCGAGAATCCGGTTGAATTCCGCGACTTCGTCATCGGTCAGACAGCCCATTATGCCATCCATCTTGTCGTTCAAAGGATCCATTCGGGCCAGCAAGTCCAGCCCTTTTTTCGTGATGGTGATATTCACCTTGCGCCGGTCATCGCTGCAATTCCTGCGGACCGCCAGTCCATCTTTTACAAGCCGGTCCACGATTCGCGTGATATCCGATCGCGCATCCAGCATCTGCTTGCGAATGCTACAGTTGCAGGAAGGTTTCGGGTACTGTCGCTGCAGGATGCGAAGAATGTTGAACTGCTGCACCGAAAGCTGGTGCTCGCTGAGCATTTTTTGCAGACGCGAAGCAACATTGCTGTAGGTAAAAAGGAAGTTGGCGATGGCTTTGTGCCGATCGTTCCGGTAACGTGTTGTTACTGCCTCTTTTTCCTGTATCATTGCATCTATGTGAGCGGTGTGATCCTCCGGGTGAGAAGCAATAATACGAAAGAATAATGCTTGTTGCAACAATTATTGTTGGAACATAAAAATTTGGCACAGACTCACCTTTCCTGCAGCCCATAAGTAATATAACGCGGCCGTACCTTATGTATTTCAGGGAAAAATGAGAAATGGAAATGAGGGTGCGGTTGCGGTCGGCGCGGGGCGGGAATCGGGAAGCGCTGAGCACGGGGCGTACCCTTTCGGTTTGCCCTGCGCCGCGTGTCTCATTTTATCTCATCCGATCCGGAGTCAGATCAGTATTTAACCGTGCAGCCATAGGGTGGATGCGAACTGACTTCGACGTCGCGCCCTTCCAGCAGCAGGTCCAGTGCCTCGCTAACGAAATTTCTTGCCCCTTCCACATCGTCGTGGTTGGCAGTCGGACGATCGTCAATGGCGCCCATGAACCTGAGCATGCCATCGGGGTCAATGATGTACATGTGGGGGGTCACCCGGGCATCGAAAGCACGGCCTACGGTTCCCTCCGGATCAAGAAGAACGGCTGTGGGCCTGGCGTTCTTCTCGCGTGTGGCTTTTTTTGCCTCATCCGGACTCATATAGCCCTGCTTGCCAGGTGCAGAGGAAATTATGGAGAGCCAGACAACACCCTGGTCGCGATACTTCTCCTGCAACATCTGCATGTTTCCCGTTGCGTAATGCTTTACAACGAATGGACACTCGTGGTTCAGCCACTCAAGGACCACATACTTGCCTTCGAAATCAGATAGCGTATGTTCGACGCCGGCAGCATCGGGCAATGTGAAATCAGGCGCTTTTTTTCCGATTTCAGGACCTTTTCGGTCTTCTGCCATTGCCATTCCCGCAAAGAACAGGCAGAACAGCACTACTGAGACGGTTGCAAAACGATTTTTCATGATGGTTTCTCCTTTTTAAGTGTTTACGTGATGGTTTGATGGACATCAGTTGCTTGTAAAATAAATAATGGCACCGGCGTCATTCCTGCACAGATTGTCATATCAGCTCCGCTTTTCCTTTCAGTTCCCGC
>SKYY01000245.1 GCA_007127665.1 Balneolales bacterium
GATCTGCGTAAACCGGACGGACTGGCCATCATCCACCCGCAAAAGGCCGCCGGATTCATCGCCCGGCTGCCCATCGGGAAATTTCACGGCATCGGCAAGGCCACCGAAGCCAAAATGCACCGTCTCGGGATAGAAAACGGCGCCGATTTGCGGACGTGGTCCAAATGGGACCTGAACAAGCACTTCGGCAAGGTCGGCACGTTTTACTATAACATAGCGCGGGCCATTGACGAACGGCCTGTCCGCACCGAGCGCATCCCGAAATCCATCGGGAAAGAAAAAACCTTTGAGGATGATGTCGGCTCCGTGGAATGGCTCGCCGGTTTCGTTGGAACGCTTAGTGAAAAAGTGGCAGAACGGTTGCAGCGTGAAGGAGCAGAGGCGCGCACCGTCACCCTTAAACTGCGCTATGACAATTTTGAAAGCATCACCCGAAGCGTGACACCCGGATACATGATATCGGAAGCCGGCGAAATAGCGGAGCTGGCTGTCCGGCTGCTGCGGGAAACCGAGGCGGGCGAGCGAAAGGCCAGGCTCATCGGTGTTACCGTATCCGGCTTTCTGAGGGAAGGAAAAAGCCCGAATGGCGGACACCAGATGGTGCTTCCGCTGGAATAGCGCCGGAGGTGGCCACATTTACATCTGAAAACGTTAGGTAAATGCATCTTTTTATTATCTTATGCGTATACCATTGGATTGCTTTTCAATAATCAAAAAAATCATAAACACATGAAATCCACATTCATGGCTCTTCTGACGGGCCTTTTGCTCTTATCCTGTGCCACCGTGCATGATAATACCGTATCTGGCGATCGTAATGCCAATGAAACAGCTGCTAACGTGGCAGAAGCGACTGACGGTTTGGCTGCAGCCGGAGCCGCTGCAACCGGGACAACCGTAACCGCAGCAGCCACGGGCGCCGCCGTGATTTCCGATGATGCGCCGCCGCTACTCGACCGCCAACTCTTCTTCGGGGATCCCGAAATCAGCGGCGGACAGCTATCACCCGATGGATCGTACCTCTCATTCATGAGGCCTTACGAGGGTACACGGAATCTTTGGGTCAAGCCTGTTGAGGCCGCTTTTGATGATGCCCTGCCCGTCACTGACCGCACAGACCGTCCCATTCCCGGATACTTCTGGTCCCGCGACGGCAAATACCTGCTTTTTGTCATGGATCAGGGTGGCGATGAAAACTTCAATATTTATGCCCTGAATCCCTCGGAAGCCAGTCCCGGCTCCATTCCGGAAGCACGGAATATTACCGATCTTGAAGGAGTGCGCGCCATCATCTTTCATGTGGCGCGGAATGATCACGACCTGATGTATGTGGGCCTGAACGAACGTGACGCCGCCTGGCATGACCTCTACGAACTCCGCATTTCGACCGGCGAACTGACACTTATCCGCGAAAACACCAACCGCTACACTTCATGGATCTTCGACTGGGAAGACCGGCTCCGGCTTGCATCCCGATCCAGGGAAAATGGCGATAATGAGCTGTGGAGGCTCAACGAAGACGGGACCGAGACCCTCATCTACGAATGGGGACTGATGGAATCGGCATATCCCGCCGGTTTCCACAAAGACAATGACCAGATTTATCTGGTTACCGACAAGGGGCCGGACCGTGACAAGACCAAGCTCTACCTGATGCACCTGTCCTCCCTCGAAAAAACCTTTCTGGAGAAAGACCCGGAAGACCGGGTTGACTTTGGCGGACTCTGGCAGTCGGACAAAACTCGCGAAATCATCGCCACTTCCTACACCGATGACCGAACCCGCCGCTATTTTAAAAATGCTGAATTTGAGGACCACTACCGGCATCTGCAAAACGAGCTTGGTGATGTCGTGGTCTCCTTTTCCGGAGCCACAACCGACGAAACCCTTTTCATGGTGGTAAGTTACTCCGACGTAACGCCGACATCGGTCTACCTCTACGATATGAACACCCGGGAACTCACCTATCAGTACACTCCCCGCGGCGAACTGCCCTCCCGGTACATGTCCCATATGAAAAGCATCCGCTACCCCTCTTCGGACGGACTCGAAATACCGGCCTATCTCACCCTCCCCAATGGTTTCGGCGAATCCAATCTCCCGCTGGTGGTGGTACCGCATGGCGGACCCTGGGCGCGGGACTACTGGGGATTCAGTACCTATGCGCAGTTCCTGGCCAATCGTGGCTATGCCGTGCTGCAACCCAACTTCCGGGGAAGCACCGGTTTCGGCAAGGCATTCCTGAACGCCGGTAACCTTGAGTGGGGCGACCTGATGCAGGACGATATCACGTGGGGTGTGAAGTACCTCATTGAAGAAGGTATTGCAGATCCTGATCGTGTGGCCATTTTCGGTGGATCCTATGGCGGATATGCCACACTGGCCGGACTGGCCTTCACTCCCGATCTCTACGCGGCCGGAGTCTCTTTTGTAGGACCTTCCAACCTCATCACCCTTCTTAATTCCATCCCTCCCTATTGGGAAGCAGCCCGGAAAATGTTTCTCGAACGAATGGGCGACCCCGGCACACCGGAAGGAGAAGCCCAGCTGATCAGGCAGTCGCCGCTCTTCTCGGCCGACCGCATCACGGCACCGCTGCTGGTGGTTCAGGGACAGAACGACCCCCGCGTTGTGAAGGCCGAAAGTGACCAGATTGTCGTAGCGCTGCGCGATCGCGGTTTTCCGGTCGAATATATCAACGCACCCGATGAAGGCCACGGATTTGCCCGGCCTGTCAACAACATGGCCTTTATTGCCGCCATGGAAAGATTCCTGGCACAACATATCGGCGGACGCTATCAGCCCGATATACCTGATGACGTCGCTCAGCGCCTTGAGGAAATCACTGTTGATATCAGCACCGTCACGCTGCCGGAAGCCCTCACTGACGATGAATTGGGAGGGACCCTTGTCCCTGCGCGCGCGCTTGAGCCCGGAACACACGCTTTCAGCATAAGTATTCCGATGATGGGCATGGAACTGAAAAGTACTGCGGAAATCACCCGCGAAGGTGAGCATGTAACGATCCGGGAGGTCGTCCAGACCCCCATGGGAGAAGCGGTGGACGAGATGGTTCTTCTTGCAGCCACACTGGCACCCCGGTCGCGCCAAATCACCCAGGGACCAGTTGAAATCAGCCTTGACTACTCCGAAAACAGTGTCACAGGCCAAATCAACATGAGCGGCCAGATCACCCCGGTAGATGTTTCGCTTGGCGGCCCCCTTTTCGCCGATGGACCGGCCAAGGCACTGATGCTTTCTACGCTGCCTATCTACGACGGATACAGCGCCGTCTTCCGCAATGCCGACATGAGCTCGATGTCCGAAAAAATCTTCCGGCTCAAAACCACTGCCGATACCACGGAAGAAGGCCTGTCTTCACTGCGCATGGATGTTACCCCTGCCGACGGATCACCCGGCAGTATGACCATCTGGGTCAGCAGTGAAGACTACTCCCTCATCCGCTACGAACAGGTAGCTCCAGAAATGGGCGGTGCCACCCTGGTTGTCACCCCGGATTGATTGGAATCGGCATACTCCCGGCGTCCGCAAGGGCGCCGGGACGTCCGCGGATCGTTAACACGCCGTCCGCAGATCATTCACGCGGCGTCCGAAGATCGTTAACACGCCGTCCGCAGATCGTTCACGCACCGTCCGCGGATCCTTAACACGCTGTCCTTGGATCGTTCAGACGCCGTCCGCGCATCGTTCACGCACCGGTCAAAACACGGTGCTTCATGCCGTAAAGTGCCCGGAAAAATGGCATCCAGGGTACCGAGGCCATGATGCGAAGGTCCTGATCGAACCGGGTGTGTTCTTCGAGAAAACGGAGGATGCGATCGAAACGGTTGTTGCGGAACAGCTCACGGAAAATGGTGACCGATGTTTCCGGATCGCGGTGAAGGTTGTACAGCAGCAGCATGTCGTATACCCGGAAGCGGTAGGGGGACATGATCTTTTCCGGTGGATTCTTGCCCCGTGAAAGGGCTTCGGCAATGGCCGCAGTGTGATGCTGGATCCGGGTGAAGGTATACCCCGTGGACGGCTTGGTGAGTCCGCCCATGGTTCCCATATTCCACACATTGCGGCAATACCGGGCGGGATAGCGCCGGTCTTCCATCGGAATCACCCCTTTCTCCGTGTACTCGATTTCATAAGAGCCAGGGGCCAGGCCGCATCGCTGCTCAATATACTCCTCCAGACCCTGCCGATAGGCTTCGTCGGAGATAATTTCCGGCGAAAAAAGGGTGTACTCCACCAGCGCATCGCGTTTGCTGAAGGGCAGCACGTAGACAAACGTGACACCGTTATCCTGCGGAACATCAAAGTCCATGAACATGGCCGTTCCCGGATCGAACACGTCCCGTTCCGTGCGGATGTGCCAGCCGGTAAAGTGCTGCAGCAGAGACAGATCCAGCTTTAGCTGATGAAACCCGGGCGGACGCAACGCGCTCTGGAATATGTGTCCGGCCGTGAACGTCCCCACCGACGAATGCATCACTGCCGTTCCTTTTTTATCAGAAATGTTGGTCTCATCAATGGTACTGCTTATTTCAGAGCCGCCGCTTTCACCATACGCACGGTTTTCAACAGACGCACGGTTTTCAACAGAGCCGCCGCTTTCACCATACGCACGGTTTTCAACAGAGCCGCTGCTTTTACCAGACGCAAGGATTTCATCAGATCTGTCGCTTCTACCAGACAATGGGGGTTCTTCAGAATCGCCACTTTTAAATTCAAAGCCATCAATATCCGCTTCCAGAAGGGTGACATTGGGGCATTCACGCGCCATCTCCAGTATCTTCCCGGCATAGTCGTCGCTTCGGACGCAGTGGTAGCGGTAGGTTTTGAGTGTCTCTGAAAACTGCGCATCCGGAAATCGGACGGCAAGCGTTTCCCAGGTATGATGGATCAGATCCCGGAAGGGTACATGGCTGTCATCCCAGAAACACCAGGTCTTGTCACGCAACGGTTCCAGGGATCTGTCCACCAGCAGCACCCGACGGTCCCGCAGCTCTTTCCTTTGCATAATATTCCATACCAGGCTAAGCCCGGCCGCACCGGCTCCGGCGATGATATAATCGTAATTTCGATCTTTAGCCATCGGATAGGATTCTGTGGGTTGCATAAAACGAAAGAGCGGACATTCAGGAAACCTGCAATATATCCATTTCGATAATAGTTGTGGGATGGAAAAGGTTCCGCGAATACCGGGCTTTGTTTTATCCATGAGTGTCGTATTTTTAAGGCTTCACTACCTGTAACCTCACTTTTTTGCCATGACTCCTTGCGCATCCTCAAAAAAATCCAATTTGAACACACCAACCAAAATCCGTTCATCCATGCTTGCCCGATTTATCTTTGCCGGACTCTTTCCGGCCCTGCTGCTCTTTTCTCCGAACGATTCCGCCGCGGAACGAGGCGCTGAAAACGACATCCGGAGCCAGTACGAGGAGGTTGCCGCTGAGATCATCCGCCAGGCCACATCCACCCATCGCGCCTATGAGCGGCTGGCGTATCTGAGCGACTACTTTCCGCACCGCCTCAGCGGCTCGGAAATGCTTGAGGATGCTATCGACTGGACCCTTGCGGAGCTGGAAAACGACGGCATCCCGGTGATCCGCACGCAGGATGTGGAAGTGCCTCACTGGGTTCGTGGCAA
>SKYY01000241.1 GCA_007127665.1 Balneolales bacterium
CTTCTGATACCTGCGCTTTTTTTCAGTGCCTGCACGGATCTGTCGGAATATGACCGTGAACGGGTAAGGGATGCCATGGCAGACTCCCTCCTTTCGGTCACCGAATCCCGAAATATCCGCATGGAGCTGATCGAGGATGGGCAGCGCATCGTTTCCGTGCATTCACCCTTCGCCGCCACCTACACCAGGGATGGCCGTAGTGAAACCGATCTGCGTGATTCGGTGTATGTTGCGGTCCTTGATTCCACCGGAGCCATTGAAACCGAGGTCACCAGCCGCTCGGCCCGTTATCTGGGACACGAGTCAGAATTTCACTTCAGGGACAATGTATTCGTACAGACGCGTGACGGACGCCGTCTGCGGACGGAATATCTGGAATGGTCTCAAAGTGACCGCAGCATTTACACTCCGGATTTTGTTATCATTGTCACTGAGACGGACAGTATCACCGGCTATGGTCTGACCGGAACGGATGATCTCTCCTCATACCGTCTCACAGAAGTGACAGGTGAATTTGAACTGGAACAGCGAGAAAGGTAGATGCTCATCGTGCATAGCCCGGCCATACCCCCGGCAAGATACCGGAAGCGATTGCCATTGATACTGGCTTTGATACCATTGATACTGGCTTTGATGCCCGTGATGCTGCTTCTCTGGCCTGCGTCCCCCGAAGGGACTGCCGGCGCCCAGAACCGGGTCCGCATCCTGCAGTCCGATCAGCTGGAGGGTGTGGTTACGGATGAGGGCCGCGTCCGCAAGCTCACTGGAAATGTGGCCCTGAGCACCGATGATTTCACCATTTTGTGCGACAGTGCCTGGCATTTTATGGATCTCGAAGAGCTGCGGGCATGGGGAAACATAGAAATCACATCGGAACGGGATCGGATCTGGTCCGACCGTGCCACCTACGACCTCGTATCGGAAGTGGCGCTTTTTGAAGGCCGGGTGGTGATGCAGTCTGAAAAGGCCCTGCTCTTCAGCGACGAAGTTTTTTACAGTTTTGCCACGGAGATAGCCCTGTTCCCCGATCGCCTCCGGCTTGAGGATGAGCGCGGGGTGCTTGTGGCCGATTCAGGCTACTATTACAACGCGCTGGACAGTGCGATTTTCCGTGGAAACGTGCAGATAGCCGACTCGCTCCAGTATATTGAGGCCGACAGTGTGTTCACCCTCCGCGGCGATGAGTACTATGAGCTGCATGGCCGCGTGTTTCTCGATGACCGGGAGAACCGCACCCGTCTGACCGGCGGTTTTGTGCTTTCCGACTCCACCGGATACCGGCGCGTGGAAGGCGGCAGCCGCATGCGGCGCATCAGCGAAGACCTGTCCGATACAACATTTTTATGGGCCGATTGGCTGGAAGTACTTCAAAAAGACACCATCAACACCTTTTCGGCCTATGATCAGGTCCATATCTGGACGGCGCGGTACAGCAGCCTTTCCGATACCGCACACTATGACGATGCCGTGGAGCAGTTCATCCTGGAGGGCCATCCCCGGCTCTGGTACGAGGAAATGCAGCTGACGGGACCCTATATCCTGATTCAGCTTGAAGAGGACTCTGTGCGCTATCTGGATTCCCATACCAACTCGTTTGCCGTTCAGCGCGACACGACCATCGACCGGCTCAATCAGATCACCGGCGACACGCTTTTCATACAGTTCGATAACGGGAGCGTCTCATACATGCAGGTCTGGCCCCGGGGGAACGTGCTCTATTTTGTGAAGGACGGGGATGGCGAAGCCGACGGGGCCATTGAGATGACAGCCGATTTCATCAAGCTGGTTTTTGAAGAAGGGGAACTGGAGGATGTGATTGCACGCCAGAATGTGGATGGTTCCTTCCACCAGGAGCATGACGGGATCTCGCAAAAGCGGCTGAGCGGATTCGTCTGGGAGCCCGGGATGCGCCCGGTACGTCCGGAAGAACCGATTGAGCCCAGACTGCCGCCCGTCCCCGATGTACGGCCATTTGAGCTGCCTGAGCGGTTCGTCCGCAATCAGGGTATTGCAGACCGGCTTCCATCCACATCCGGGAGTGATTGACGTAAGATGCCGTGCGGCATGTTCTGATGCCATGTAAAACGGTTCCGGATCTCCGGGTGTGGCAATGGTCCCGTGAGATCCGGTTTCCGATAATTCGGCTGAATCAGGAGTTCTCTTCCCGTGCCGCCGTTTCCTTCATGATACGATCCTGGATCTCATGCGGTACAGGTCCGTATCCATGGAACTTTCGGGTATGCGTAGCCCTACCCTGGGTCATGGAGCGCAGGTGTGTGGCATAGCGGTAGAGTTCGGCCAGCGGCACCACGGCCTTCACTTTCTGGAAGGTGCCTTCGGAGTCCATTCCCTGAACCTGACCGCGACGTGGTGCAAGGTCGCTCATCACATCGCCCATATACTCCGCCGGAACGGTGACTTCCACTTCGTAGATGGGTTCGAGCAGCTGGGGTTTGGCTTCCAGGAATCCGTTTCGGAACGCCATGAGGGCGGCTGTTTTGAAGGCCGCCTCGTTGGAGTCTACGGAGTGCATGGAACCATCGTAGACCGATACACGGATGTCACGTGCGCGACAGCCGGAAAGCGGACCGTTTTCCATTTTTTCCATGATTCCCTTGAGGATGGCGGGCATGAAACGGGCGTCGATAACGCCACCGACAATGCAGTTCTGGAACACCAGTTTGCCGCCCCATTCCAGCTCTATCTCCTGGGTATCACGTACCGTGACTTCGGGTGTCGGGGGCATGTTTTCTTCCCATGGCTCCATGTAGAAATACACCTCACCATACTGGCCGGCGCCTCCGGACTGTTTCTTGTGGCGGTACTGCGCTTTGACGGGTTTCGTAATGGTTTCACGATAAGGAACGCCCGGCTCGTAGAACTCCGGACTGAGTTTGAAGCGGTGTTCCAGCATGTACCGGATCACATTCAGATGCTCTTCGCCCTGTCCGCTCAGGATGATCTGCCTGAGTTCCTTGCTGTTCTCCACCTGCAGCGAGGGGTCCTCTTTCTGGAGCTGGTTCAGAGCAGCGCCAATTTTCTCTTCTTCGCCCTTCTCTGTGGACCGGACGGCCATCCGCTCTGTCGGCTCGGGGTATTTGACACGGGAGATGCCGATATCAATACTCTTGTCGCGCAGCGTATCGCCAACGGCTCCGTCCTTGAGCTTGACCACGGCACCGATATCACCGGCATTGATTTCAGGTATTTCCACCCTTTTACCGCCCTGTGTGAGGAAGAGGTTGCCCAACCGGTTGGTGGAGCCTCTGGCGTGATTGATCATGTCTGCGCCGGTGCGGAGGGTGCCGCCAAACACTTTCATGAAAGTAAGGTCGCCGACATGCTCCTCGGAAATGGTCTTGAAAAGGAATGCAAGTGGTTTTTGATCGATGTCCGCCGGCAGGTCGTTTCCGTCAACATCTTTGTCCGGGTTGGCTTCCAGCGGGTTGGGCAGTACGTTGTCAATAAAGCCCATCACCCGGCCTGAGCCCATGTTCCTTTCCGCAGAAAGGCAAAACATCGGGAAAATCTGACGCTGGAGCAGGGCTTTCTTGAGACCCTCTACCATTTCGTCCTCATCAAGGTGGCCTTTTTCAAAATAAAGATCCATCAGAGATTCATCGTTTTCAGCGACTGCTTCAATAAGCTCGTTGTGCTGGAGTTCGGCCTGTGACTTCTGCGAATCGGCGATAGGAAGCTTGTCGGGCTTGCCGCCTTCTTCGGAAAACTCATACATCTGCATCTTGAGCACATCGATAATCGTGGAAAAGCCTTCTCCTTCCTCATAGGGATACTGAACGGGAGACACTTCCCTTCCAAACCGTTCCTTGCACAGATCTACGACCATCTGGTAGTTGGAATTGGCGTGGTCGACCTTGTTCACGATCAGAAAAGCGGGCTTGTTCATTTCGGCGACGATATTCCACAGGACCTCGGTGCCAACTTCCACGCCATGCTCGGCGTCCAGCACAAAAACGGCGGCATCGGCCACCTTAAGAGCGTTCACAACCTCACCCACGTAATCTGCGGTACCCGGCGTGTCGATCACGTTGATCTTTGTTCCGCGCCAATCCAGGTGCATGAATGAACTGAATACCGATTTCTGCTTCTCCTTTTCGATGGGATGGTAATCCGACACGGTATTGGACTCCTCGACAGAACCGCGTCTTTTGATGGTCCCGGATTCGAAAAGCATGGTTTCTGCGAGGGTGGTCTTGCCCGAGCCGGAATGCCCGAGCAAGGCGATGTTTCTGATCTTTTGGGGTTGATACACATTCATGAGCTATACTCCATTAAAGTGAAAGGCTGGAAAACAACCTTTTTCAGAATTATAAATTATTTCGTAGTAATTTGGTCAAAAGCGTAAAGAAATAGTGATGACGCTTAAAAGTAATGTAGCGCAAAGTAACTTTTTGGGAACCTTTTGGCAATAACATGCGGTAAGCAATTGCGATGAAACGTATTCTTATCCTGCACACCGGTGGCACCATAACAATGCAACTCATTGATAGTCATAGGGATGGATCTGATTCGGAGATTTCATTCAATTTGGACTTTTTTGATGAGCAGGTACCTGGTCTGCGGGAAATAGCCGATCTGGACTCGCGGACCCTGTTCCTTGAGGACAGTTCCAACATGATTCCGGAGCTTTGGGTGCAGCTGGCAGGTGCCATAGAAGAAAGTTACGGGGCTTATGACGGGTTTCTTGTTTTGCACGGCACAGACACCATGGCCTACACGGCGTCAGCCCTCTCTTTCTGCCTGGAAAACCTGTCCAAGCCGGTGGTATTCACCGGAAGTCAGGTGCCGCTGAGCAACCGCCGCACCGATGCGAGGCGCAACCTGATCAACTCCGTTGAGTTGGCTACGCTGAACCTGCCCGAGGTGTGCATTTGTTTCAACGACCGGGTATACCGTGGCAACCGCGCTACCAAAATCAGCATTGGTGATTTTGATGCCTTTGCTTCCCCCAACCATCCTGTGCTTGCAGAATTCGGGTTGAATCTGGAGATTCGCTCACAATATCGGCCGGGGCCGGACCAGTTTCGCAACAACGCCCGATTCGATCCCCGTGTGCAGCTTATAAAACTGTTTCCGGGAATGGATTTTGAGCGGGCGATACCGGGTGACGCCAAAAATGTCCGTGCCCTTGTAATCGAAGCCTATGGAAGCGGGAATTTGCCTGTTGGCAAGGGGCATTCGCTGCTTCCTTCTCTTGAGCGCTATATTGCAAATAACGGCATTGTGATCATTACGTCGCAGGCGGTGTTTGACGAGGTGAACCTGGAGAAATACGAAGGTGCACGTCAGGCAAAAAAACTGGGCGCCATCCCGGCCGGTGACATGACCACGGAAGCATGCATTACCAAAATCATGTATCTTCTTGCTCATCACACTGATGTTCAGACCATTCGTGACCTTTTCCGTGAAAACACAGCGGGGGAACGAACCCACTGACCCATAGACTCATAGATCCGTAGATCAGTAAACCTGTAGACTCGCAGACTTGCAACCCGGAGACCCAACGGCACCTTGTGCCAAAACCAAAACCTGCCTCACATGTATTTTGTTTTTGACATTGAATCCATTCCTGACATCCCCTTTCTGAGGGAGTTGCTGGAAGCGCCACC
>SKYY01000122.1 GCA_007127665.1 Balneolales bacterium
GTCGTCCCGGGTGCCCTGGCCCGAGTCCCGCTTACCTTCGAGGATCCCAAAGCATCCGACGGATCGGGAAAAGAACAGCAGGAATATCTCCGGACCGCCGTTGAAATCGGGCGGGAAATCCTGCACGTTTTCCGGCACATCTGACACTGCCCTTTTGAACCTTGCAAATACCGGGCCCGGCAATTCTCGAGTCGTGCAACTTTCATTCTGGCACATCTGATAGTGACAGATCCATACCCACCCGGCAGTCTCTGTTCCGGCTTTCAGGGCCAGCCATCCCGGACAAAGAAAACCCGGCGAAGGACATTAAGGACATTTTCGCCCCCCGCCGGGCTGTTTTATCGGTTCAACACACTGTGAAACAGGTATTCAGTGCGGTTACTTCACTTTGATCTGCTTGTTCACCTGCTTCTCTTTCTTCTCAACATCAAGCTTCAGGATACCATCCTCAAAACGGGCATCGATCTTGTCCTGGTTGATGTTGTTGGGAAGCATGATGGAACGCTCAAAGCTTCCGTACCGCGTTTCCCTGACGTGATACTTGGTGTTCTTGTCATCCGTTTCTTCTTTCCGCTCACCGGTAATGGTCAGACGACGATCCTGCAGGTCAATGTTGATGTCATCTTTTTTCAGTCCCGGCAGCGCAAGCTGGATGTGGTAGTGGGTGTCGGTTTCAGACACGTCCAGGCTCGGCACATACAGACGGCCGCTGTCGCTGGTCACTACATCATTGAAAAAGTCATCCAACAGGTTGGAAAATGATCTCGGCATTGCCGGAAAATCAGTTGAACGAATCGGGTTATATCTGGTGATAGTCATAGCTACCTCCTTTTTTTATTGGTTTGTTTATTGTGAGTTTGTTCATTCAAGTTCTTTTGACTGTTTCACTCATCAATAGTACAAACCCCGTACCAAGCGGACATTTTGACAAACCTGTCGGCAAACACGGCGCAAATTGGTGCTTTTTATCACAAACTGTCAGACAGCCGCCCGAAAACCCTGTGACATCCTGTCAATGGTCTGTCAGATTATCACAGCCGGCACCCTGCTTCCTATCGCTCCTTCCAGGTGGCCTTCCACTCCCTGGTGATGAGAAATGCCATTTCCAGGCTCTGCTGGTAATTCAGGCGCGGATCACAGAACGTTTTGTAGTTCCTTTTGAGTCCCTCTGCTCTGAGACCGTTCGCACCGCCCACGCATTCGGTCACGTTATCGCCGGTCAGTTCCAGGTGGACCCCGCCAAGGAACGTGCCTTCATTGCGATGCACCTCAAAGGTCTGCTTGATCTCGGCCAGAATATCATTGAAACTTCTTGTCTTGATGTTCTCATCGGTGGCATAGGTGTTGCCGTGCATCGGATCACAGCTCCAGATCACGTTCAGACCGGCTTTGCTTACCGCCCTGATGAGCCCGGGCAGCATGGGGGCGACACTATCCTTGCCCATCCGCGTGATAAGCGTGATCTTGCCCTCCGTATTTTCCGGATTCAGCTTCTCGATCAGCCGCACAATCTCATCGCTTTCAAACGGCGGACCCACCTTGATCCCGACCGGGTTCCGTATCCCCCGGAAATATTCCACATGCGCACCATCCAGGTCACGCGTGCGATTGCCCAGCCAGGGCATATGCGTGCTCAGATTGTACCAGCCCCTGTTGTGCGGAACCTGCTGCGTCTGCGCAGAATCATAGTACAGGTTCAGCGCTTCATGAGAGGTGTGGATGCGCACCTGCCTCATTGCATCAATACGGTGGTTCGATACCGTCTCCACAAACCGCACCGCATTGGTGATCGACCGCACCATCGATTCGTATTCCTTGTAGTACTTGTTGCGCCGCATGAAGTCCAGCTCCCAGTACTCCGGATGGTTCATGTTGGCAAACCCCTTGCCTTCCGTGAGCGAACGGATGAAATTGAGTGTGAGCGCCGAAAGCTTGTACCCTTCCAGCAGTCTTTTGGGGTTGGATATGCGTGCCGCCTCTTCCGGATCATATTTATTGAACAGGTCCCCCCGGTACGAGGGCAACTCCTGTCCCGCAACTTTTTCAACCGGTTTCGACCGCGGTTTGGCATACTGTCCTGCAATACGCCCCACACGAATTACCGGGATATTCATCTCGTGGATGAGGATGAAGCTCATCTGCAGGAGCACTTTCAGCAGGTTTACCGTCTGCGGGGCGTTGCAGTTATCGAAAACCTCGGCACAGTCACCGCCCTGCAGCAGAAACGCTTCTCCGCGCGTCACACCGGCCAGCTGATCCCGAAGATCCTCGATCTCCCAGGAGTTGACCAGGGGCGGATAGCTCTTCAGCTCCTTGTATACCTGCATGAGCAGCTTCTGATCATCGTATTCCGGCAGCTGCTTGACCGGAAAGGATTGCCAGGAGGTAGGACTCCATGGTCTGGTACTTGTTTGTTCCACAGTCAGAAATATGATTTTGTTGCAATAAGAGGGATGCCGGCTTCAGACCCCGACGCAAAGGAAACCCGGACATATAAGATAAAAAAACTGCGGCAAAACAGCAGGATGGAAATAACAAGCCCCGGCACCTGATCCCTCACACTGAGGAAACCGGCCCGGGGCTGTATTTAATGACGCATGGACGCCTGTCACTCTTTCTTCTTGTCCTTATCATCATCGTCATCGACGACTTCGAACTCCGCATCCACGGTGTCGCTGTCGGCACCGGAAGAACCGGACTCACCGGAGGCCTGTTCGCCGGCATCACCGGCTGCGCCACCCTGTTCTTCCTGCTGTGCCTGCTGCGTTGCCTGATAGAGTTCGGCCGATGCGTCGGACCACGCCTTGTTGAGCGCTTCCATAGCGCTTTCCAGCTCTTCGGTTTTCTCCTCCTTGTGGAGTTTCTCGAGGTTTTCGAGCGCCTGCTGGATGTTGCTCTTGTTGCCTTCGGAGAGCTTCTCCCCGTACTCATCCAGCTGCTTCTTCGTGGAGAAGATGAGTCCGTCGGCCTTGTTGAGCAGCTCCACTTTTTCACGGAGGCGCTTGTCCTCATCGGCATGCTCCTCGGCCGCCTTTTTCATCTTTTCGATCTCTTCGTCGGACAGTCCCGAGCTGGCTTCGATGCGGATGCTTTGCTCTTTGCCGGTGCCCTTGTCTTTGGCACTTACACTGAGCACGCCGTTGGCGTCAACGTCAAAGGTCACCTCAATCTGAGGAATGCCACGGGGCGCCGGCGGGATACCGTCCAGATGGAACCGTCCCAGCGTCCGGTTGTCCTGCGCCTTCACACGCTCACCCTGCAACACATGGATCTCTACACTCGACTGGTTGTCCGCCGCTGTGGAGAACACCTCCGTCTTGCTGGTGGGGATGGTCGTATTGGCCTCGATGAGCCGGGTCATGACGCCGCCAAGGGTCTCGATACCCAGTGTCAGCGGGCTCACATCCAACAGGACCACATCTTTCACGTCTCCGGAGAAGACACCGCCCTGGATGGCCGCGCCGATGGCGACAACCTCGTCGGGATTCACACCCTTGCTTGGCTCTTTCTCGAAGAATTCCTTGACCACTTCCTGGATCTTGGGGATCCGTGTGGATCCGCCCACCAGGATCACCTGGTCAATCTCGGATTTTTTGAGCTTGGCACCCTTGAGCGCTTTCTCACAGGGTTTGAGCGTGCGCTGGACCAGGTCCTCCACAAGCTGCTCGAATTTGGAGCGGGTGATGTCGATGCTCAAGTGCCTCGGACCGGAGCTGTCCGCCGTAATAAACGGCAGGTTCACGTTGGTTTTCTGTGAGCTTGAAAGCTCGACCTTGGCCTTTTCGGAAGCATCACGCAGACGCTGAAGCGCCATGGGATCCTTTCTGAGGTCAATGCCGTCGCTTTTTCTGAACTCATCCACCAGATAATTCAAGATGCGCTCGTCAAAGTCATCACCGCCGAGATGGGTGTCCCCGTCGGTCGACTTGACCTCGAACACCCCGTCACCCAGTTCCAGGATGGAGATGTCGAAAGTTCCGCCGCCAAGGTCAAAGACCGCAATGGTCATGCTCTTGTCTTTCTTGTCGAGACCGTACGCCAGCGATGCGGCCGTCGGCTCGTTGATGATACGCTTGACTTCCAGGCCGGCGATTTTTCCGGCTTCCTGGGTCGCCTTGCGCTGGGCATCGTTGAAGTAGGCCGGCACGGTGATCACCGCTTCGGTCACCTTCTCGCCCAGGTACTCTTCGGCGGTCTGCTTCATTTTCTGAAGCACCATGGCCGAAATCTCCTGGGGAGCGTAGGTCCGGTCGCCGACATCAACACGCGCCGTGCCGTCATCGGCTTTGATGATCTTGTAGGATATGGTTTTCTGCTCCTCGGTCACCTCATTATAGAAACGTCCCATGAAGCGCTTGATGGAGGAGATGGTTTTCTCCGGGTTTGTGATGGCCTGTCGCTTGGCAGGCGCACCCACCAGCCGTTCGCCATCTTTGGAGAAAGCCACAACCGACGGTGTGGTGCGGCCGCCCTCCGAATTCTGGATGACAACCGGCTCGTTGCCTTCCATCACCGATACACAGGAGTTTGTGGTTCCAAGGTCAATTCCAATTATTTTTCCCATAGTGATTCTGACTCTTTTAATTTAATTCGTATTCGTATTCGCGTTAACTTTTACACTAACATTCGTCAAGTAACGGTTTCATTACTTTTGCCACTGTATATCGCAACAACAGTGCCATGCTCCGGAAACAGGCTGCATTTCTGCCGAATTGGCAGGAAACGGAGGGTGGATGGGATCAGCGGTGTGCCAAGCTGTCCAGGTGCGACCAGAAGTCCGGGTAGGAGACGGAGGCCGCCTGCGCGTTATCGATTTCCGAGACGTCATCTGCCATGAGTGACAGTATGGCAGCGGCCATTGCGATTCGGTGGTCATGTCGGCTGTCGTGACGCGCGGCGCGTACGGTCCGGCCGGGCTGTCCGTAGATGGTCAGGCCGTCTTCGTGGCCCTCTACCCGCACGCCGGCGGATTCCAGTATGGCCTGGATCGCATCCAGCCGGTCACTCTCCTTGAAGCGCAGCTCTCCGGCCCCCGTGATGCGGGAAACTCCGTCGGCAAAAGCCATGGCCACCGCAAGGACAGGCATCTCGTCTATGGCATTGGGTATCTCTTGTGGATGTATTTCTGCCGGCACCAGGCGGGCCGACCGTACCCGCAACCGTGCCACCGGTTCCATTCCGCCCTTTTCTCCCTTTATATCCTTTCCATCGTTTCCGCCCATTTCATCGTTTCCGCCCTTTGCATCCTCGTGATCCCCGGAGATCTCGATATCGGCGCCCATTCTTCGCAGGATATGCATGGCGGCGCTGCGGGTCGGATTCACTCCTGTTGCGGGCAGGACGATATCCGAGCCCGGAACAATGGTCCCGGCCACCAGCCAGAACGCCGCAGCGGAAAAATCACCCGGTATTTGCAGGTTCTGGGGCGGAATGACATGCTGCCGGCTGCTGGTGATGATGTTTGTCTCGTTCTCCCGCGCAACGGGCAGGCCGAGCATCGTTTCGGTGTGATTGCGGGTGGATACGGGTTCGAGGACACGCGTCGGCTCCTTGCCGAAGAGCCCGGCCAACAGCACACACGACTTGAGTTGGGCGCTTGCCACCGGTAATTGGAACTGTA
>SKYY01000012.1 GCA_007127665.1 Balneolales bacterium
AAACACATGAAAATCTATACCAAAACCGGTGACCATGGTGACACGTCACTCTTCGGAGGACAACGCGTCTCGAAAAATCACTCTCGCATCACAGCCTACGGAACTGTTGATGAACTCAACGCCATCATCGGGGTAATTCGGACTGCGGACCCCGACCCGGTTCTTGAAGAAATCCTGGAACGGGTGCAAAATGAACTTTTTGTTCTGGGTGCCGACCTCGCAACACCACCGGAAAAAAATGCGCGGATAGAGCGCATTGGTGAAGACCATGTTCGCAGACTTGAAGTGGACATCGATCGATTGGAAAAAGATCTCAAGCCCCTGAAATCATTCATCCTTCCCGGGGGAAGTCCCGGCGCAGCCTACCTCCATATCGCCCGAACCGTCTGTCGCCGCGCTGAAAGAAGCTGTTTTTCATGCAGACAATCTGAAATTGTTTCCGACGAAGCACTTATCTTTCTGAACCGCCTGTCGGACCTTCTGTTTGTAATGGCCCGGTACCAAAACAAATCCAGGGACGTTCGTGATGTAGTCTGGAAGGCGAAAAAACGTTGACAAAACGCCAGCCTGACATTGCCATGGGCCTGACCAACAAACAGAAAAAATACATCCGCGACCATCACCGTGATAAAAATGCCGGACAGCTCTCCCGTGAGTTGAAAGCCGACACTAACGCGGTGCAGGAATATATCGGCACCATCACTCCCCAAGATGACAGCAGAAAAAAAGCCGTTTTCTACATAGGCGCACTTTTGATTCCGGTGTTGTTTTTTGTTGTACTGGAAGGATCGTTGCGATTGTTCGACTACCGGGGAGATACCAGCCTGTTCGTCTATCCCGAAGAATACTTCCAGGGGGAATACGGATTTGTCAACCGAAACTTCAACGCCCGTTACTTCTTCAATACCCGGAACCTGCCCGGCTTCTCCAATGACGCCTTTCTGACAGATAAGCCGGACACTTCATTCCGCGTGTTTGCCATGGGAGGTTCCTCGACGGCTGGGTACCCTTATGGATTCAATGCCACCTTTTCAAGGGTTACTGCCGATGCCCTTAAAGATATCCTTCCGGGACGGCTGGTCGAAGTCATAAATCTGGGAGCCTCCGCCGTCAACACTTACACACTCTACGATCAGATCCCTGAAATCCTTGAACAGCAACCGGACGCCATTTTCATCTACGCCGGACACAACGAGTTTTACGGAGCTCTTGGAGTGGGATCCAGCGAACAGTTTGGTGCTTTCCCCGGTTTCGTGCGCACCTATCTGAAGCTTCAACGGCTGAAAACTTTTATGCTTTTAAGGGATGGTATCGCCTCTGTATCACAATGGATTGCAACATCACTTCTCGGCGAGCCGCATCCGGCAAGAGACGGAACCCTGATGCAGCGCATGGTCCAGGATCAGACCATTACGCTCGACAGTCGTGTTTTTGAGTATGGAAAAAATCAGTTTGAAAGTAATCTGGACAAAATCCTGCAGCGGTTCCGTGAACAGGATATCCCTGTCTTCATATCCAGCATTGCCAGCAACCTCCGTGACCAGGAGCCCTTTGTCTCCATCGAAACCCCTGATTATCCCCCAGCAGGACAAATCTTCCGGGAAGCCCAAAGATATTACCGGCAGGGCAACTACGAACGGGCCTACGAACTTTTTGTCTTTGCAAAAGACCTCGATGCCCTCAAGTTTCGAGCACCCGAAGTTTTCAACGAAATCATCCGTAAGAAAGCCGATAAACATGGCGCCGTGTACGTTCCGGTATATGAGCACTTTAGAGAACAGAGCGAAAACAGAATCATCGGCTTTGATCTTATGCTGGAACATTTGCATCCCAACAGGACCGGTTACTTCCATATCGGTAAATCATTCTATGAATCAGTAGCTGCCAGCGGTCTTCTGGACAATGAAGCGGATTACCAGGCACTCAGAAGCTGGGATGAATACTTTGACGGGATGAAGGTCTCCGAGCTTGATGAGCGTATCGCCTACCACCGGGTCCGTCTCCTGACGGGTGGATGGCCTTTTGTTACCGGACCATCGCCGGACGGCTATCCCGCTGCGTACGAGCCAGAGAACCGTATCGATGAGCTGGCTTTTGAAGTCGTTAACACCAATCTGCGATGGGACCGGGCCAAATTGAATGTCGCAGAATACTTCATGGAGCATGCTCAATTTGAGCTGGCCTTGCTGGAATATGAAGGCCTGATAAGGGATCAACCGTACAATCATTCTCCCTATGTTTTAGCCGGACGCCTGCTGCTTCAGGTACTGAATGATTTTGAACGCGCCCGTCCGCATTTTGAAAATGCCTGGCGGATAAACCCTTCCAACTATTCCGCCAGGATGCTCGGATCCATAGAGGTGAACGACGGCAACTATCAACGAGGCATAGCCTTATTGGAACAAGCACTTGAATTCAATGCCGATGATGTACAGGCCTTGTTCAATCTTTCAGGGGCGCAGGCACTCAGTGGAAACCTCGAATCCGCCTATGACACTGCCCGCCAGCTGGAGAGTATCCAGCCTGAATTTCCCGGACTGCAGCAGTGGAAGCGCCAGCTTGAAGCCCGACTGCAGAGAAATTCAATGAATTGACCCTGCTTACTGTATTTGAAGTCAGCTGTCATGAGCACGAATGGATTCTCAGATCAGAAACAACATAATCATTGCGTAAGGAAAAAATATTTGCTAAATATCAGGGATTTGTCCTTCACTTTCTTTTTTATTCAATCATGACTCGATTAATCCAGATACTGATCCTGCTATTTCTTGCGGTAACCGCTTGCGAATTTACGGGAGAGCGCTCACAAACCAGCAACATATCAGAGCCCGATGTGGAAGAGACGTCTCAACCCGTAGCTGAAGAACCTGTTTTTAATGCTTTCGGTATTGACGAGTCACTTGATGTTGCAACGCATACCATTCGCAGGAACGAGTCCCTTTCTGCCATTCTGCGGGGGCACGGAATAACTCCTGCAGTTATTCATGAGATGAGCAGGGCTTCAAGCGGTGTTTTTGATGTACGCCGCATGCGGGCAGGACAACCGTTGCACATCTACAGCAGGACCGACAGCACGGGATCCGATCGTGTCGCTTTTGTAGTATATGAGGACAACCATGCTGAGTTCATACGTTTCCATCTTTCGGATTCCATATTTGTGGAAAGGGATCAGAAACCGTTTGAGATCAGAACACGACTGGTGGATGCCAGTATCACAAGTTCCCTTTACCAGACCATGCGTCAGATCGGAGTCGACCCTCAACTCACCCACCGGCTTGCCGATGTTTACGCATGGCAGGTTGATTTCTACAGAATACAACCGGGGGATCATTTTAAAGTGCTTTTTGAAGAACGGCTTATTGATGGTGAAGTCGCTGAGATCGGCAGGGTCAAAGCAGCCATCTTCACGCACCGAAATCAGGATTTTTATGCCTTTCATTACCGACAGAATGGCCAGGATGAATACTTTGATGCAGAAGGCAACTCACTGAGGCGACAGTTCATGGCGGCGCCGCTGGATTACACACGCATCAGTTCCCGTTTCACTAATCGTCGTTTTCATCCGGTGCTGAAACGCAACATGCCGCACCACGGAACCGACTATGCAGCTCCTGTTGGTACACCTATCCGCGCTGTCGGCGACGGCACCATCACCGTTGCCCGTTATGACCGTAACAACGGGAATTACATCCGTATCCGCCACAACAGCATCTATGAAACCGGGTATTTGCATATGTCCCGCTTTGCTAACGGAATGCAACCGGGAGTTCAGGTTGAACAAGGCCAGATAATCGGTTATGTTGGGCAAACCGGGCTGGCAACAGGTCCGCACCTCTGTTTCCGTTTCTGGGAGCATGGCCGGCCTGTGGATCCGCGTCGCATAGACCTGCCTCCCGCCGACCCCATTCAAGAAGAACATCGGCAATCATTTTCAGCCAGAAAAGCGCAACTGCGGACCGAACTCGGTTTCGAAGATGACGCAGTATTGAAGCCACCGGCAATCTTCGCCATACAGATGGGATACAACGGGGTCATGTCCAGTCAGAACCTCTATCACCCCGCCGATGAAGGCGATTTGTGACCGCTGACCACTGTTCCGGAACTGTACCATGAAACCCATCCAACATCCTGCATGGAAAAACGTAACCACTTATGATGTCGAAAAAGATTATTATCATTACCGGTGCCAGCCGTGGAATCGGTCATGCAACAGCCCGATATCTCGCCGGGCAAAAGCATCATGTGCTTGCCACCGCCCGTTCTGAACAGCTGCTTGATGAGCTTAAATCCACCAATTCCAGGCGAATCGACTACGTTGCCTGTGACCTTCTGGATGCGGCATCCCTTCAGAAGATTATCGATTATATCCGGGATCAAAACGTTGAGATTTCCACACTGATCCACAATGCCGGCGGCCTGGTTAACAAGCCATTCCGTGAACTGACCGATCAGGACTGGAATGCCATGTGGAATATGAACGTGATGACAGCAGTCCGACTGCTCCGTGCCCTGCTCCCGTTTTTTGCGAAAAACGCACATATCGTCACTGTCGGAAGCATGGGTGGATTCCAGGGCAGCTCCAAATACGCTGGATTGTCGGCCTACAGCACATCCAAAGGTGCGCTGAGCACCTGGAGTGAATGCATGGCAACCGAACTCAAAGAGGAAGGCATCTCCGTTAATTGCCTCTGTCTCGGGGCTGTGCAGACCGAAATGTTTTCATCGGCATTCCCGGGCATGAAGGCTCCTGTAAAACCCGAAAAAATGGCGCAGTTCGTTGGTGACTTTGCCCTGAACGGTCACTCTTTCATGAACGGCAAGGTTTTGCCCGTTACACTCGGAGATCCCTGAATAGCCAATATATTATCCCATATCCGTAAAAATCTTCCGGACTCACATAATAAAACACATGAATAAAACACATGAACTGAACATCACAGCCTCTGGCTGACACACAGGAGGATGATTACATCCTGTCATGTGAATTCATTCTGACAATATGAATCATAATTGATTTAAACAGATGAAAAAAGCGAAATTCGTCTCCATTCTGATCGCCACTATTTTACTCACAGCCGTGGTTCAACCAGCCAACTCCCAAACATTGAGAATTGTCTCAATCAACACACTTAATGGTGCGATAACCGGAACAGCGCTTGGCGGTGCAACAATCGCACTTCAAAATGACTTCGATGAGTATCCTCTTCGGTTTGGTCTTGGCCTTGGTACTATTTTTGGTCTGGGTACCGGGTTTTATGACATGTCACGCAGTACCGGTGATTACGGATATCATGTCAGCGGGCTTTTCAGCTCCGCAAATACCACCGGCGCCATCGTATTGCTGGACACTTTTTATGGTGCCACCACAGGAGCCCTCGTTGGTCTCGCTGTCAGTCTGATGAGCAGGGACTCCGATGTCCTGAAAGGGCTGCAATACGGCAGCGGGGCGGGCGCATGGGTTGGTTTCGCTTTTGGTTTGGTGGACGCATTTGCATTTAGCAGCGCGGGAAATTTTGACCATTTTTACGAAGAGTACAGCCAGCGATCAGTCAAC
>SKYY01000170.1 GCA_007127665.1 Balneolales bacterium
GCCGCGGCGGTGGCTGTGTTACTGGTCACTTCCGTAAGGAAGATGATCACGAGCAGTGACGACATCACCAGAATGATAATCGGCACCCAGTCCAGCCCGCTCAGGGAACCGCCGATCCATTCCGCAAGACCGGTACCCGTGATGGCGGCAGCCAGGCTGAGTCCGCCCCCGAACAGGATCAGCACCTCCCACGGCAGCTTTTTCGCATCCTCCCAGTTCAGCACAAATTCGCCCCGTTTGAAATTCACGGGAAGCAGAAACATCAGCACGGCTCCGAATATGGCAATCCCCGTATCCGACAGATTCGGGATATAGGATTGGAGCAGCGGCCGGGTGACCCACAGCAACGCCGTCATGGTGAACACGACCGCGACCATCGTCTCGGGACGCGTCATGGACCCGATCTCCCTGAGTTCCGTCCTGATCACATCCTTCCCGCCCGGAATTTCCGTAATCCGGATCGGGAACACCATTCGCGTAAGCACAACATACACTACCGGGAGGGATATGATCACCAGCGGAATCCCGATCATCATCCACTGGGCAAATCCGATTTCCACATCGTAGTTGTCGAGCATGTATGCAGCCATCAGGGCATTCGGAGGCGTGCCGATGAGCGTGCCGATGCCTCCGATATTGCAGGCGTAGGCCAGGCAGAGCAGCATCACAACGGCAAAATTGGTATCGAAGTCGCCGGTTTCCATCGCTTTGTCACTTTCCACGAGGGCGATTATGGACAGAGCTATGGGCAGCATCATCATGGCCGTGGCGGTATTGCTGACCCACATGCTCAGGAAAGCTGCCGACATCATGAACCCGATCACAATGGAGCGGGGATGCGCTCCGACCACATTAACCACATTCAGGGCAATCCGGCGGTGCAAATTGGTACGCTCCATGGCCAGGGCTATGATGAATCCACCCATGAACAGATAAATCAGCGGATTGGCAAATGGGCTGGTGGCCTCGGCGATAGTCCCCACGCTCAGCACCGGGAACAGGATGATCGGCATGAGCGCCGTAGCGGGTATGGGCAGGGCCTCTGAAACCCACCAGATGGCCATCAACAGCGCCACCCCCGCCACTTTCCATGCCTCGGGTTCAAGGCCTTCCGGAGCCGGGATAATCATCATCAAAAGAAATACGGCCGGACCTGCAAACAAACCGATGCGCTGCCTCTTTCCGTAATCGGAATCACTGCTACCTGACATAACATACCTCCTCAATTGTAATGCTGTCGTCTCGTCATAAGAGAGCGGATGACCTCTTGCTGACTATAGCATTGGTAAATGATTGAACTGCAAAGAAACTGCTTTTTTCAACGAAATAATTTCGACGTAATCACAAAAATCGGGCAGCGGATTGTTTTGCGAAAAGACACCTCGCAAAATGAGTCTTTGCCCAATGACACCGGACCCTACGACACAGGACCCAATGACACCGGACCCAAAAAATGTCCCTGGAAAAAAACCCGCATCCACTATCCATGCCGACCGGCAACTAAATGCTTTTCATGTGTTTAAAACTTTGGATTTCACTTCGTGACCTTCGGTTCTAAGGTCACATAGAATGACCATGGCGTTTTTAATCATACTTCTGTGTGTCCGGGCTACGGCCATGGTCATAGCGCTTCGCGACCTTCGGTTCATCTGTTTAAATCAATTATGATTCATATTGTCAGAATGAATTCACATGACAGGATTTAATCATCCTCCTGTGTGTCAGCTAGAGGCTGTCATGTTCATTTCATATTATTAAAATATTTTTTAAAGATTTCATGAAACATGCCGATACGGTAGTAAGGATGAATTTTAATGCAGGCTCGAATCCCGGACAGTCAACAGGGGCGTTGCCATGATAGTATTTCAGTTTATGAACGGTGCTCTATCTTTCTTTCTGCCTGCGGGATCTGATATTATGCCATCTCAAGCAAGATTACCTTGTGGCATTAACCTGTTTTTTTTTGTATATATATAGTTGGAAGACGTATGGAGCAATGTTTATCAATACTTGTGGGAAGACGGACAGCAGGAGCAGAAAACTTGGCGCAATTGTTATTATCATTTCCTGGCTGGCAAATTCAATTCTACGAACGGAATCCTGCAACCCACTTATTATAATTGGCAATTATTTTAAATATGTTGTCTCGCAGGCTTTTACCCCTGTTCTGTATACTGACCATGCTGATACCTGCGGCACTGGAAGGACACCCTACTTCCCAGCTCTATACGACTAAAAACGGATTGCCTTCCACTTTTGTCAAGCATATTCAACAGCTTCCCAATGGATTTATAGTTATTTCTACGGATGACGGGCTGGCTTTCTATGACGGGTATGATTTTCATTACAGACGCATTTCTGACGGACTGCCGGATAATTACGTAAAACAAACGCTTCTTAGCAGCCGCAACCGGCTGTATGTGGCCACGGACAGAGGTATTGCCTATACGGACATCGATGATAACAGTTCCGCCCTGCCCGAAACATTCCGGAGTATCCCATTTACGGCACCTGACGGAGACTATCGCATACGGGCCCTGCATGAGACATCGGATGGACGTATTCTGGCTGCCGGACAGAACAGAATATATGTCCTTGAACCACGGTCAAGGAGTCCGGCCCGACGGACTGGCGCGGATGCAAGAGGTGACCGGCACGGGACAACTGGGCAAGATACGATCACCGAAACCATGCGCGAACTGGATCCCGGCATCTCTCTGTCCCAACAGACCAACCTGGTTCGCTCCTTCTCCTTTGCAAGTGACAGACGCGGCGGGGTATTGATCACCTCTGCCGGAAACAATTTGCTTTACCTGCCTCCGGGCAGATCAGAGATTGTGCGTGTTTCCGATACCGGACTTCCCTCACAACTTCGCGGTATAGAATATGCCGGCGGCTCACGCTACTGGGTGGGAAGCGTATTCGGACTATATCTGGTCACCTGGAATCCGGACAATCGAAGCGTGCTTAACAGTATGTTCATTCCGGCAACACGAGGGTCAACCGTCGATAATTTGGCCATTGCCCCGGACGGTACCGTTCTGGCTGGAACCGATGGCTCCGGCACCATCCGCATCCACCCGGAAACATTCGAAAAAATGGAGCAGCGCTCCTTCTTCTCAGATTACATCAAGCATATCTTTTTTGATCGTTCCGGCAACCAATGGACGTCAACGGATCATGGCATTGCTTTCATCCCGAATGCGCCTTTCGGCAATATAGGACCTGACGATGGCCTTCCACGCCGTTATGTCACAGGTTTGGTCCGGAATCGGGCTGGCCACCTGTGGATTGCCACCCATGAATGCATTTTCCATCGTGGTCCAAACCAGTCGGAGTTGAGAAAACTGGATTACCTCGACGGACGGCTGATTCATCGTATCAGTTACAGCGCGGGGAGCGGTAGAATTTATACCTTCGCTGATAATGGAATCCATGCGGTGGATGAACGCAGCGGCGAGGGACAGCTCATAAGGCAGTTGGAAAGGAACAGTGAGATTATCTCCAGCGTCATCATAGATGACCTTCACTTCTGGATGGTCACCAACACCGGCACACTCCTTTACTTCGACAAAGAGGCCGGCCTGGTGAGGACGATGGGTTCTGCACGGGGCATCACCCAGCCGGTATCCAGTGTCACCCGTTCAAAAGACGGGGTTATCTGGGCATCGGGCACCTCCGGATTCCTGGCACGGTACCACGCGGAAAGAAATCTCTTTATCCCCGTTGATTGGGACGAGTATAGTGAACAACCGGACGAAAACAGTGTTTTCTCCTATATCCATCCGGGGAACAGTACGTATTTATGGGTTGGCTCCATGGACGGTTTGTACCGCTTTGATCCGTTTGCCGATGTCCCCTATTTCGAAAAGGTATCGGATCTGGACAATGGAAATGCCCGGTGGATCCGTCAGACAGACCATACTCTATGGGTGGGATCCAATCGCCACCTATACGCCATAACTCCTGTCCATACAGATGATTTCGAGATCCGCCGCTTTTCAACAGTCAGCGGACTCGTATCCACCAACTTCGCCCTTGGCGCGGCATTCGTGGATTACCGCGGGTACGTGTGGATGGGGACCAACGTAGGCGCCGCTTACTACAACAACACCGCGTTCGAAACAGAGACCTCACCTGTCCGGCTCCGATACTGGAACGTCGGTGACAAGGTATTCACCTCTACGGATGAACAGCGGCTGGAGAGTGGCACACATTATATGACATTTGCGTTCACTACCCTCGATTTTCCGCCCGGTGAGATCGTTTTCCAAAGCCGTATTGCCAACCGTGGGGGTACCTGGTCTGAGCCGACCACCAACCCGGTTTTTACACCGTTTTTCCAGGGATCGGGTCGCTACACCTTTGAAGTGCGTGCCTCGCGCAGCTCCAATAAATGGTCTGAGCCGCTGTCGATCAGTTTTGTGATCCAACGGCCCTGGTGGATGAGCAACGTGATGATCGGTGTCTACCTTGTTTTGTTCACAACCATTATTGTCGGGCTGGTTCGCTGGAATTCTGTGATGCTTCGAAGGAGAAACAAGGAACTGGCGGATGGGGTTCGGGAGCAGACAAGCCATCTCAAGCTGATGGTTCGGGAGCTGGAAAACGAGATCAAACAACGTGAAGAGGTTGAAAAGGAACTGCGGGATACCAACTTTACCAATGAGCGGATGATCAAAATCGTTTCGCATGACCTCCGGTCACCTTTCCAGGGCATTCTTGGGTTCGCTACCATGCTGCAGGAAGAATACGAGGAGCTGGATGAAGACGAGCGCAGGGAGATGCTTGCCCAGATCATCAATTCATCCAATCTTGCGGTTTCGCTGCTGAACCAGCTGCTGGACTGGATCTCACTCCAGACCGGGCGAATCCCCTTTTCACCTTCATCGCAAAATCTGGCTGAAAACGTAAACGAGACCTACATTCTGCTCAAGAGCCTGGCGGATAGCAAAGACATTCAGCTGGAGACCCGGGTTCCGGATGATATTACCGTATATGCGGATCGCAACATGTTGCAGTCGATTTTGAGGAACCTTGTGGGCAACGCGATCAAGTTTACGAACCGTGACGGAAAAATCATCATAGCGGCGCAACAGCGTAACAGTCATACCGAGATCAGTATCATTGACGATGGTGTCGGAATGGATCAGGATACGCTGGAAAAAATACTTGCAAAAGAGAAGACCGTCACAACCAGGGGAACCGGCAAGGAATCCGGATCCGGACTCGGACTGGTAATGACCAAGGAGATGATCAGCCGCCACGGTGGAGAGCTTACCGGAAAAAGCACAATCAAACAGGGCACCACATTCACCTTCACCCTGCCCGTCAATACTATTTCGGCCGACGCGGCTGACGAATCAGCGGCAATGCCGGAAAGAAAAAAAGGCTAACCCACTGTAATACAATAGATTAGCTTTTAAAAAGTCGGGATGACAGGATTTGAACCTGCGACCTCCTCGTCCCGAACGAGGCGCGCTACCGGGCTGCGCTACATCCCGTAATTGCCGGCGGACCCCAATAGTACGGAACACCGGCAAAAAAA
>SKYY01000119.1 GCA_007127665.1 Balneolales bacterium
TCTGAGGTTTCAGATATGGCAAAAGAACCGAGTCCGGGCCTGTATCCGCTTGGGATCATTGCCAAAGCCCAGGGAACCCGTGGTGGTTTTTTGATGGAAGTTGATGATCCGGCAGCCATGAAGGAAATGCCGGATCTGTTGTATCTCCGATATCCGGACAGTCAGTGGGCGCCGTATCGTGTTGAAGAAATTCGGCCGCACCAGACCCGGAGACGGAACGTGTTCTTTGTCAGACTGGAAGGAATTACCAACCGCACCGAAGCGGAGCAGCTGAGAGGCCGGGAAGTTAAAACCGACCGTTTTACGGAAAGTTCTCCCGACCCGGACAATGTCACCGGCTACACAGTGCACCGAAGTGACGGCACACGGATGGGCGAAGTGGCGGATCTTATGCACACACCCGCCTACAGGATACTGGTAGTCCAGGCAAGCGACCGGATTGTGCTGATACCCTGGATCGACCAGTTTGTAGTCGAAGTGGAAGACGATTCACGCACCATACGCACCCGTAATACCGAGGAGCTTGAAGCGCTGGAGTAACATGATGAGAATTGACATCATATCAGCTGTCCCGGATTTGCTGAAAGGCCCCCTCGATCACAGTATTGTCGGCAGGGCCCGTAAATCAAAAAAAGTAGAAATCGTTGTTCATGATTTGCGCACCTACTCGACCGACAAGCATGGAAAAGTCGATGACTACCCTTTCGGGGGTGGCGCCGGCCTGGTGATGACACCACAACCGGTATTTGACTGCATCGGGTCGCTCAAACAGGAAAGGGAATACCAGGCGGTGATTTTCCCGACTCCGGATGCACCCGTCATGGATCAGCCAGTGGTGAACAAGCTCTCGCTTCTTGAGAACATCATAATCCTCTGCGGACACTACAAGGGTATTGACCAGCGTATCCGCGATGAGCTGGTGACCCTCGAAATCAGCATTGGTGACTATGTGCTTTCAGGAGGCGAACTGCCGGCCATGGTACTTGTTGACAGCATGGTGCGACTGCTGCCCGGTGTCCTCGGCGATGCCGAGAGCGCTCTCGATGATTCCTTTCAGGATGGATTACTGTCCGCACCGGTATACACGCGTCCCGCCGTTTTCAGGGGATTGAATGTGCCGGAAATCCTCACCTCCGGAAACCATGAACGCATCCGGTTGTGGAGAGAAGAAAAAGCCCTGGAACGCACCAGGGAAGTTCGACCGGATCTCTACAGAAATTTTATCAACAAAAAGTAATTAATCGATTAATAAACAATGGAAAAGCTTACTCTTATCGAACAAACCCAGACCCGGGATGATCTTCCTGAATTTCAGGCAGGAGACACGGTCAACATTCACTATCGCGTACGTGAAGGAGACAAGGAGCGAATCCAGCAGTTTGAAGGGGTTGTCATCGGAAGAAAAGGACGCGGTGCGAACCAGACATTCACTGTGAGAAAAATTTCGAACAATGTCGGAGTCGAGCGTATTTTCCCTCTCTCTTCACCGTTTATTGCCAAGATTGAAGTGAAAAAACGTGGCAAGGTACGTCGCGCCAAGCTTTATTATCTGCGGGCGCTTCGTGGCAAGGCCGCACGTCTCCGCGAAAAGTAGGCCACCGGGTGGCAGACCACCGGCGTTACTATCACCGATGCAACAGTGCCGTGAAAAAAGTCGCGGCACTACCATCATCCCGGATGCACGGCGGTTGAGGGTTGGGGATCAGCGGTACAGGATCTCTACTTTTTCCGTGGGTTCGCTGGTAGCGTTTCGGATAGCAACCTGCTGCGCCACACGCTGCGAAAGTTCGATGAAGGCCTTTGCGGATGGGGTTGCTGCATCTCCAACGACAATAGGCTTCCCGGAATCACCACCTTCCCGGAGTTGCTGCTCAATCGGGATTTCACCGAGAAACGGCACGCCCATCTTTTCAGCAAGGTTCTTGGCCCCGTCCTTGCCAAAAATATGATACTTCTTATCGGGCAAGTCCGGTGGTGTGAAGTAGGCCATGTTTTCAACGATGCCCAGCACCGGGACCTTCACCTTTCCGAACATGGCCACACCCTTGCGGGCATCATCAAGCGCCACCGTCTGTGGTGTGGAGACAATGACGGCAGCTGTCAGCGGCACTGACTGGACAATGGTAAGCTGGATATCGCCCGTGCCCGGCGGCAGGTCGAGGATGAGATAATCCAGTTCTCCCCAGTCCGTTTCGCTAAGGAACTGCTTCACGGCACTTGAGACCATGGGACCGCGCCAGACGACGGCCTCATCCTGCTGAACCAGGAATCCCATTGACAGAAGCTTTACACCGTATTTTTCCAGGGGTATCAGTTTGCGCTGTGTGCTTATGTTTGGACGCTCGTGGATGTCGAACATGGTGGGAATGCTTGGCCCGTAGATATCCGTATCCACAAGTCCCACACTTGCGCCGGCTTTGGCGAGTGCCACAGCCAGGTTTACAGATACTGTGGATTTGCCGACGCCACCTTTTCCGGAAGCCACAGCAATGATATTTTTGACTCCTTTGAGCAGGTTCTGGTCGCCCTGGCCTTCGGTGCGGCTGCCGGTCACTTTCGAGCTCATATTGGGTGTGACCACCGCTTCCTCATCCACAAGATGGGTTACGGCATTGATGCAGGCCCGTTCAATTTCCGCTTTCATAGGGCAGGCGGGCGTGGTCAGATTCACCGTGAAGGTGACGTTTTTACCGTCGATCCGGATGTCCTCGATCATATTCAGGGAAACCAGATCCCTGCCCAGGTCAGGATCAATGACATTTCGGAGGGCATCCAGTACATCTTCTTTGTTAATGGCCATAGGTCAATGCGGTTTTTTAAATGTAATAAAGATAATGTGTAACGAATAACCTTGTCCTGTCTTGCCGACAACAAGAAAGAATCGGGAAATATTCCCGGAAGATAAAATATTATTGACCATGTTCCTCAAATCACATACCCAAAATCCCTTATGATATTTGTATCTTGCACTTTGAACCAAATTCGAGGATTATGTTGAAAAGAACTCCACTATTCGAAGCGCACCGGTCATTCAGGGCGAAGCTCGTCGACTTTTTCGGGTATGAGATGCCCCTTCAGTACAGCAGCATCCGTGATGAGCACATGGCCGTCCGGAATCATGCCGGCTTGTTTGATGTCTCGCACATGGGAGAAATCCTGATTCGCGGGGACAAGGCCCTGGAGGTTGTCCAGGACCTCACGGCGAATGATGCCGCCCGGCTGAAAGCGGGAAAATCGCAATACAGTGTGATGTGCCGTGAAAGTGGCGGCATTGTGGATGATCTGCTTGTGTACTGCCTGTCGGACAAGGAATATATGCTGGTCGTCAATGCATCCAACATTGAAAAGGATTTCAACTGGATCCTGCAGGTGAACGACGGCAGGGCGGAGATAAGCGACATTTCGGAAGAGATAGCGCTGATTGCCGTACAGGGGCCTGAGTCCGCATCCATCATGGAGAAGCTGACGAAAAACAACCCGGGCGAAATACCCATGTTTGAGTTCCGGTCCATGCAGGTTTCCGACTATGACAATATCCTGGTGTCGGCTACCGGATACACCGGCGAGAAGGGATTTGAGCTCTACTGCAACATCCGTCACGTGAATGTCTGTGACCTTTGGGATAACATTATTGTAGCTGGAGAGCCGCATGGTATCATGCCTTGCGGACTTGGGGCGCGTGACACGTTGCGTCTTGAAGCCGGGCTGGCGCTCTATGGAAACGATCTGACGGAGGAGTATACGCCGCTGGAGGCGGGGCTCGGATGGCTGGTGAAATGGGACAAGGGAAGTTTCATTGGCAAGGATGCCCTGCTTGCGCAGAAAAAGAAAGGTGTGAGCCGACGTCTTTGCGGATTTGTGGTGCAGGAAGAGAAGCGTATCCCCAGAGACGGTTATGCGATTGCAAGTACGGAGGGCGAGGTGCTTGGACAGGTTACCAGCGGCGGTCTTTCGTTCATGCTGAACCGTGGCATTGCCATGGGTTACATTCCGACGGAACAGGCCGAACCGGGCAACACCGTTATGGTGCGTATCAGGGACAAGGAACATCCCGCAGAGGTGGTCCGGCCGCCATTCTATAAGAGAAAGAAATGAGACACGAAATAGATGTTTTTTCGTCATCCATCTCCTTCAATGAACAGGATGTTCGAAACAAAACGGTTGTGGTAATCGATGTGCTGCGGGCCTGCTCCACCATACAGACGGCCCTTGAAAACGGTGCAGCAGGTATCATTCCGCTTGCCGAGAATGACGACGCCGGGCGTTATACCCGGTATCTGGATCCCGGCAGCGTGCTTCTTTGCGGTGAGAAGGACGGCAAAAAAGTGGAAGGTTATCAGCTTGGCAATTCGCCGCTGGAATTCACAGGTGAGGCGGTATCCGGAAAGACGATCCTGCTCAAGACGTCAAACGGAACCCGTGCCATCACCCGCAGTATCAGCGCCTCCGACATTCTGGTCGGCAGCTTCCTGAATTTGTCGGCGGTAGTGGACGTGTTGAAATCTGATGACGTGTTGAAATCTGATAAGGGGAAGGAAATCCTGTTGATCTGTTCGGGGTGGAACAGCCGGTTGTCGATTGAGGATATGTTGTGTGCCGGCGCAATTACACACAGGCTTTATGAGAGCAGGCTGCCGGATGATGCCGCTGATGGCGTTAAGGTGGCTTACGGCCTGTATGAGAAGTTCGGTGCGGAAATACCTGCTCTTATGAGAGAATGCAACCATGCAAAAAGACTCAGGGAGCTGGGATATGAGGAGGATATTGCGTATTGCAGCCAGGTGGATCTGTTTGCATCGGTTCCGGGTCTGCGCGATGGAGTGTTATCCATAAGGTAAATGAAAAAGAAAGCCAACAAGAAAAACGGGGAATTTTTCTCCTTCGAACGGAAGATGGAGATGCTGGGTATTATCCTGATCGCTATTGCTGCGACCCTCGCCATCAGCATCATCACCTACCGGAGTGAAGATTTTGCCATTATCCAGAGTGTGGATTTCCGGACGCTTCTTGATTTTGGACAGGGTCCCGCCTTGCGCATACAGAATGGCCTGGGGCCGCTCGGTGCGTACATTTCCCATTTTTTTGTCCAAACCCTGTTTGGTTATTTTTCGCTGGTCCTGGTTACGGTGGTCATGCTCTACGGCTGGAATATCCTCAGGCACAAGGACCTCATGGTGACCCATCTGAAATCGCTTTATGCCGTATTTTCCATGATCCTGGCCGCATCCATCATGGGCTGGCTGCACAATGAATTCGACCTCGTGAGTGTAGAGTGGGCGGGATCGTCCGGACTCGCGATCGCATACATCCTGCGGGCCCTGACGGGTCAGTACGGACCGGTGATCATTCTGGGGAGCCTGAGTATAATTGCCGTTATTCTGCTGACCAACAAGGATATACATTCCGCCATCGAGAACCTGAAGGAGATGCGGAACGGGTTTGTTTCGCTGTTCCGGCGCCGCCGAGATACCAGTGACGGGGTGGATGGGGATCGTGCAGGCCGCCATGACAGGAAATCGCGTGACA
>SKYY01000084.1 GCA_007127665.1 Balneolales bacterium
ATCATTCGGCGCATATGGGCACGTTGACGCTCTGAAGGAGGGTTATAAGCGTCTTCCGGGAAACTCAGACCGGATTCCCAGGTGGTGGTAGCCATTACAAGCTGACCAATTTTCTGCCGGTCGGTCATTTCGGCAAGCACATTCCCGGCCCAGGTTTCCGAATCAAGCTGGGCTGGTGAACTGTAGCGGTCACAGCCGGTATTTGAGATAGAGATTCCCATAGCGAAGAAAAAAATAATGAGAGGAATTAGGTTCTTCATTTCCCTGTTTGTCCCTGAATTAATGGTTTTTGAGATGGATGACCGGGCAACTGCCCGGCTGCGATAAAGAACAGCGGAGGAGCCGGGCCTGGCGGTCCCGGGCTGCTCACCGAACTTCAGGGCCCTGCACAGATTACCGGTCCATTGGACCCTGGGTTATCCACCGGAACGGATGGCGCGGATGCGCTGGAGCACTGGTGGATGCGAATAATGCAAAAAAACGTGAAACGGGTGTGGAGTAAGGTTTGATAGATTGTCGGCCGAAAGTTTTTTGAGAACAGACACCATGCTTTCCGGGTCTCCGGTGGTGTCGGCAGCGAAGCGGTCCGCTTCAAACTCGTGCTTTCTCGACATCACCTGCATGATCACGGAGAGAACCATCTCAATGGGCGAATAGAGCAATCCGAAGAATACGAGTCCCGCATAAACGGAAATATGCTCCATGAAAAAGGCCTCATGAAGTCCCGGAACACGGATAAACAGTGACAGCAGAAAAAGCATTACCCCGGTATGCAGTATGCTGATGACCATGTTTTTGGGGATGTGTTTCTTCTTGTAATGTCCAACCTCATGGGCCAGTACGGCTACCAGTTCCGGGACCGAATGGTTTTCTATCAGTGTATCGAACAGGGCAATGCGCTTGTTCCGCCCGAATCCGGTGAAGAACGCATTGGATTTGCTGGAACGGCGCGAACCGTCAATTTTATAGATGCCGCGCAGAGGAAACGAAACTTTCCCGGCGTAATCAAGAATGGCCTGTTTCAGTTCACCGTCTTCCAGCGGTGTGAATTTGTTGAAGAGCGGCATGATCCATGTCGGGGCGATGAACTGGACAAAAAGGGTAAATATCACAACCACCGCCCAGGCATAGAGCCAGGCGATGGCCCCTAAATATTCGAAGATGCCGATCACTCCGGCCAGCAGGGGTGCGCCCAGCAGTATGGTCAGCATCAGTCCTTTCAGACGGTCTGTGACGAATGTAGCCGGCGTTGTTTTATTGAATCCGAAACGTTCCTCGATGACAAAGGTGGAGTAGATGGAAAAGGGAAGTGAGATGATGGTCTGGGCCAGGATCAGTATCCCGACGAACAGGAGTCCCGTCACTATGGTGCCGTAGCCGAAATCACGCACGAACACATCCACCCAGTTAAACCCTCCGGCAAACCAGAAGACGAGCAGTACGATGATGCTGAACGTCGATGTCAGGAGCCCGAAACGGGTGCGGATCCTGGTGTACTCCTGTGCCTTGCGGTATTTTTCCTCGTCAAAGACATCCTTGAATTCATCGGGCAGCGCTTTTTGCAATGCCCGCAGATTCAGCAGATCCGAGATCAGGTTGAGGGCGTAGTTGACGGCCAGAGCAAGCAGTATGATAACAGCGTAGATATTCATTGCCTATTGTATTGTTTTACTGGTTGTCTTGCTCATTCTGCTGCTGACCGGTTGCCTTGCCATGTAACTCAATGGCTGACCAGCTGTTCGGGATCAGTTTCCGCCAAGGATATTCTTGACTTTTGACCAGAAGCCTTTCTTTTTTTGTACGGCCTTGTTCACCTTCTTCATATCGGGTGAGGTGATGTTTTCAAAGAGTTCCTTGCGTTGGGTCTCCTGGCGTGACATTTTTTTTCTGGATGCGTCTGACGGCTGGTCGGTCTGGCCTTTGCCGCGACCTCGTCCCCGGCGCGGACCCTTGCGTTGTCCCGGTTGGCCCTGGCGACGGGAGTCCTCCTCACCGCCCGGTTTTTCATCACGGCGCTGCTGGGGTTTTCTGCCTCTGCCACGGCCACGACCTCCGGATTTCTGCTGCCTGGAATCTTTTTTCCGGCCGGAATCATCTTTTTGATCCGGTCCCTTGTCATCGGGCTGTTTGTCTGCGGCCTTTTCATCCCTGGCCGCCTTGCCACGAGCCTGCTTGTCCGCTCCCGGGGTATCCCCAGCCTGCTTGCCTGATGGCTGCTGATCGTCCCCGTGGCTTTCCTGGCTTTGCGTCTGGCGCTTTCCCGTACGTTTTCTGGCGCCCGGACGTTTTCTGCCGCGTCGGCGTTTCGGCCGTTCGTCCTGCTGGTCCCGATCTGTTTCCGTTTTTTCGACTGCCTGCTTGTCAGCGGGCTGTTTTTCAGCGTCCTGTTTATCGGCGGCCTGTTTCCGGGAATCTCCTTTTTCAGTACCCTGAGGATCTTTTTTCTGTCGGGATGATGCCTTTTGTCCGCGGCCTTTGTCCCTATCCCGCTTTTCCCGACCGTCCGTTTTTCTGTCGCCGTCAAGCTCAGGCACTTCCCGCTTGTTGATTCTGGACTTCATGGCACGGATGATATTCTCCATGTAGCGGCGATCCTGTCCCGAAACCAGGGTGATGGCGTCGCCTTTGGCCTCGGCACGGGCCGTACGGCCGATGCGGTGGACATAATCCTCCACATCATGGGGTACGCTGAAGTTGATGATATGCGAGATTCCATCCACATCAATTCCGCGTGACATGACATCGGTGGCCACAATGATCCGGTATTCTCCTTTACGAAAGCTTTCCAGTGCTTTTTCCCGCTCTGCCTGCGACCGGTCGCCATGGATGCTGGTCACGCTGGCTCCTTTTTTCCTGAGCTCCCGGGTCAGTTTGTCGACGGCCCGTTTGGTGGACATGAAAATGATGGCCGATGCCCACTGTTCTTTTTCAAACAGATGGAGCACGAGCGGCAGCTTGTGCCGCTCTTCGACATAGTACATGCCCTGGGTAACGCCTTCGGCCGCCATGTTGGGCGGGGCCATGTTGACCCGCTCCGGGTTGTTCATCATCTTTCTGGCCAGCTGTTCGATTTTCGGCGGTATGGTAGCCGAAAAGAGCAGTGTCTGACGTTCCTTGGGCAGTTTGCTGACGATTTGCGTGATATCGGGGATAAAGCCCATATCCAGCATGCGGTCGGCTTCGTCGAGGATCAGGAAATCAAGATTGCTGAAGTCGACATCATGGATCTTTATGTGGTCCAGCAGCCGTCCGGGTGTGGCAACGATGATGTTGGTTCCCCGGTTGAGCGCTTTTTCCTGACGCGACCAGTCGTCGCCGCCATACACTTTTGCGGTTGTAAGCCCGGTGTGATAGCCAATCGCAAAGAAGGCCTCGTCGACCTGGCTCGCAAGCTCGCGGGTGGGCGTTATGACCAGTGCGCGGATGCCTTCCTGCTTTTTCTTTTTCTTCTCAAGAAGGTTATGCAGGATCGGAATGGCAAAAGCTGCTGTCTTGCCGGTACCTGTCTGTGCGGAGGCCAGGACATCCCGGCCTTCCATGATCAGTGGAATACATGCTTCCTGGATTGGGGTGGGCTTTTCAAACCCCATGTCCCTTAACCCGTCCAATACCTCGCTCTGGAGGTTAAAATTTTCAAATGACAAAATATTACTGGTTTTAAAAAAAAGTGGCTTATTTCTGTACAATAAGCGATTTACTCAATCGCAGTAATATACAAAAATTTGCGGTCAATCGTAAGTGCTTCGCATAGAGGGTTCGCGTACAAGTTCTTTGGAAATGGCCGTCGGGTAACCTCTGTAGCGAAGCAGGGCCCATGTCATGGCTATCAGGAGTAACACACCTATGACACCGAGGATACCGCCTTCCGGACCAAAGCGGCCGCCGGTCCAGATTTCCGGTCCGGTTGCCTCAAACTGAAGCACGGACTGCCGGAACCGGATGCCGCTCACGGGCAGGCCGTAGAGAGCGCCCATGATGACATTCCATGCAAAATGGAGTCCGACCGAGATCCCAAGTTGGCCGGTTACCACATAGGGCAGCGCCAGCATGGCACCTGCAAGGAAAATCACGACAATTCCGAGCAATGTGATGTTCGGGTTTCCAATATGCAAAAATCCAAAAACGAGTGACGAAATAGCGATGGCAATGAGTCCGGCGGTATTTCGGTTTTTTCCGTTGTAAAAACCCTCTGTAAGGTTCCTGAGCTGGTATCCGCGCGACCAGAGCTCCTCATAAAAGCCCACAACGGCCATGGTGAGGACGTATCCACCCAGTTGGACAACGAAATTTCGTTGCGAAGAACGGTTCCAGCCGAATCCGGTGAATTCAATCCATCCCATCAGCCACTGGAAGAGTACGATGAGTGTCATCACGAGGGTCGCTATCAGGAATCCGGCCAGGCAGTCACGCCACCATTGCGTATCCATCCGGAGTCCGAAATCTTTGATGGGGCGCTTGTCAAATGCCCAACCGGCAATCCAGACCGACAGGGTGACGGCGATACCAAAAGCGACAATCTGCATGTTCTGTCCGCCGAATACTGAGGCTGCGAGTGAAAGGGGGATGTAGAGCAGCAGGGCCAGGGCCAGTTGCATAAGAAGACGCCAACCGGCACGGATGCGTCCGTCCGGCGAAACAAACAGGGTATTAAAGAAATCCATGATGTAAGCAATCTTTCAAAAATGGTGTATCTTTCTGACCGGTGAATGTCATTTTGACGGCAAGGATTTGCCGTTTTGCACACAAAATCGTTACAGAACCCAAGATCGAATCTGTTATCATGTGCGGAAGATACACGCTTTATTCGGATAAAAAAGCCATTGAAGACCAGTTTGAGGTTGCCATAGCCGACGACGAGCTTATGCGTCCCGACTATAATGCGGCGCCGGGCACGGTGCGTCCTGTAGTGCTCATAAGAGGCACGCAGGAGCGTGCTGTCGGAGCTCTCAAATGGGGGCTGGTTCCGCCGTTTGTCAAGGATCTTTCGGACTGGAAGCCGCTGATCAACGCCCGGAGCGAAACGGTCAATGAAAAGCCCTCATTCCGCAAGGCGTTTCAGCGGAAACGCTGCATTGTGCCTGCCAACGGGTTTTACGAGTGGAAGGACTTTGGAGGCGGAAGAAAGATCCCTTTTTATATTCGCCTGCTCGATCAGGATCTGTTCGGCATGGCCGGCATCCACGAGACGCACCGGGACGCCGATGGGAACGAGCTGCACACATTTGCCATACTGACCACGGAAGCCAACGAGCTCATGCAACCGCTGCATGACCGCATGCCGGTGATCCTGCGCCAGGATGACTATAATGTCTGGTTGAATCCCGTGCAGCCCAGGCCTGAAGCGCTGCAATCACTGCTGACCCCCTATCCAACCGAAAACATGTCCACATTCAAGGTGAGCACGGATGTGAACAATGCCCGGAATAACGGGCCGGACCTGATCAATCCGAAATTAAAGTAACAAACTGAGGCAGCGGGTCGGG
>SKYY01000236.1 GCA_007127665.1 Balneolales bacterium
ATGCCGGATTCACAAAAAGAGATCTACTATCTGTCCGGCGACAGCCTGGACGAGCTGAAGCGCGATCCCAAGCTGGAATATTTCCGCAAAAAGAATATCGAGGTGTTATTGCTTGCCGATCCGGTGGATGCGTTTGTCGTCCCGGGCATCGGGTCCTACAAGGAAAAGCCCCTTAAAAGCATTGAAAAAGCAGATCTGGACCTGGATGATGAACCTGAGGATGAGAAAAAGTCCGATCGGGTTTCCGGAGACGCGCTTGACCGGCTGCTTGCCGTCTTCAGGGAAGAGGCGGGGGACCGTGTGGAGAACGTCGTCGCGTCAAAGCGGCTGGTGGATTCGGCCGTCACCCTGACCATCGGCAAGGAGGGCCTGGACAGCCATCTTGAGCGCATGATGAAGATGATGGACCAGGATACGGGTCCGTCGAAACGGGTTCTGGAGGTCAATCCGTCACACCCGGTCATCCGCAACATGAGCCGTCTGCAGGAGGAGGCCAACGACGAGACTGTGCGACTGATGGCACGTCAGCTGTATGACGGTGCTTTGCTGATACAGGGTGAGCTGGGGTCGCCCGGTGAATTTATATCCAGGATGACCAGGGTCATGGAACTGGCGACCAGGCGCGGCAACTCCGGCACGTAAACGAACTCCGTGAACTCATTGCAAAAGCACCTCATTATTGTTACCGGTTTCGAACAGAGGTCCATCCGTGCTGTCTTTGTATTATCCCCGCCAGGCCGCTTTGATCTGGTCCGCACACTGCGCTGCGGTGATTGGGATTAAGTGTATTTTATGAATGGCTGACAAATTTATGTAACTTTAAAGGCCAAACCGGGGTATTTGGTACACCTTTACAGACAGGATGGTAATGGATTCGGCCGACTATCGACATCTTATGTATGAAGCCTCTTTCGGGTTTGTGTATAACAAACTTGTCTATGATGACAGAGGAGAGGTGGAGGATTTTCAGATACTTGATGTGAACCGGGCGCTTGAAGAACTGACAGGGTTCAAGAAAGAAGAAATACTCGGGAAAAAAGTCAGGAATGTTTTCCCCGGTGCCGGCCTGGCCGAGCTGAATGATTTGTGCATATTTGACGAGGTGGCTTCCACCGGTATCAAAAGAGAGTATGAATTGTATTCACGGATTCTGAAGCGATGGCTGAGGGTTGAGATTCTCAGGCCGCAGGAGGGATATCTCTGTTCGTTTGTATTTGATATCACAAAAGAGAAAGTGATTGCTGAGACCTCACGGTATTTCATCGAGCAAAAAATCGGGCAAACAGATTATTACCGGCTTACTTCTACACTTTTGGAAATCACCGGAGCCCGTTTTGTGATGCTTAACATGGTCAAGTCGTGCCAAAGGGAGACAGAGATGGTGGCTTCGTGCGGGGCTTTGGGGCTGTTCCAGAAAGCAGCGAAAACATTTGGATTCGATATCCATAAAATGAATTGGCTGGAGGAGCGGGGGTTGGTGGCTGATCTTCTTGAAAAAGGCATTATCTGTTTTTCTGCAATGGAAAAGTTTGATGTCTCGGGAATGGATGTAAAAGAGGCGGATGCGTCGGGCGAAGTGCCGCTATTGGGGGAGGTCGCGCTGGCAGGTATTGTCAGAGACGACCGGTTGCTGGGGTTCTTTACTATTGTTATGCCGGAAAAGGAACAGTTAAAAAGCAACACCCTTGTTGACATATTCAGAAGGCAGGCCGGTTTGATCCTTGAGCGGAATCGTGCTGAAAATCAGCTGAGACACCAGTCCCGCCTGCAGGAAATCCTGATGAAGATCGCATCCACCTACATCAATGTGCCACTGGGCGAGATGGAGGACACCATCAGGCAGTCTCTGCTCGAGCTGGCGGCGTTTGCCCGTGCTGACCGGGTTTACATCTTTGAGTATGACTGGAACCGTCAGTTTGGCCGCAACACGCATGAATGGTGCGCTGCCGGAATCCCGCCCCAGATAGACCAGCTGCAAAGAGTGCCGTTTGAGCTGCTGATGCCCTTGATAGAAGTCCACAAAAATGGCAAGCCATTAGACATACCGGATGTATCGGCGTTGCCGGATGGCAGCTTTCTGCGCGACCATCTGATGGCACAGGAGATCAAAAGTCTTATTACCTTTCCCATGATCAAGGAAAATAAATGCGTTGGATTTGTCGGTTTTGAATCTGTATCGCAATACTACCGGTACACCGAAAAAGAGAAGTCGCTGCTGAAGCTCTTTGCGGAAATGCTGGCCAACATGCACAAGCGTTTTGAACTCGAAAAGCAACTGGTCATCGAAAAGGAGAAAGCGCAGGCAGCAAATAAGACGAAAAGCGAGTTTCTGGCCAACATGAGTCACGAATTGCGCACCCCCTTGAATGGTATCATCGGCTTTACGGATCTGCTGGAAGCCACGCCCATGAATCAGATCCAGAAGATGTACCTGGAAAACGTGAGTATTTCCGCCAATGTGCTTATGGGTATCATCAACGATATCCTTGATTTTTCAAGGATTGAGGCCGGACGTATGGAGCTGCATCCTTTCAGGACCGATGTGGTGGAACTGGTGGAGCAGACGATGGCCATCATGGAGTACCAGGCCGCCCAAAAAGGATTGCGCATTTTTTACGAGATTCAGCCGGACTTTCCGCGGCATGCTGTTGTGGATCCGGTTCGGCTCAAGCAGGTGCTGATGAACCTGATGAACAATGCTGTCAAGTTTACTGAGGAGGGGGATGTGGAACTCACGGCAGGTTTTGAAGCCATTGACAGCAAGAATGGCAAGCTTTTTTTTCATGTCAGAGATACCGGAATCGGAATTACGGAAGAACAAAGATCCAAGCTGTTCCAGGCGTTTTCGCAGGTCGACTCATCCATCAGCCGCCGCTTTGGCGGAACCGGGTTGGGTCTGATCATCTCCAGTCAACTGGTAGATCAGATGGGCGGCAGTCTTGGTATGGAAAGCACCTTTGGCGTGGGATCCACCTTCTTTTTCTGGATTCCGGCACCGTGTGATGTTGAAGGCGCATCAATACATGAGCGTCCCGGCAAGATGCCGGAACCTGAGGAATAGGGATATTGAAGTACCCGGAGAATCATCGGCCATTCACCGTGTTGTTCCTAAGAAAAAAAAACGTATCTTAAAGGCCGGGTTTTTTGCCTGTAGTTGAACCATCTCCAGTACAAATCTGTTATTAACGCACGATTTATGTGGGATGTTTCCAAAAATCCGAGCATTATGAATCATCCTGGGGTTTATCACTGTTGCTCGAAACCAGACTGCTGGTACGGTCAAACTGTTGCGTCCTGACGGGTTTCGTTTCGTCTCAGCAAAGCCCTTATATTCACTTTCAAGCCGATTTATGGATTCCCGTATCATAGCTTCCAATCTGGCAGATCTTTACAAGAAGGCGGCGGACAGGTATGAATCGCTTCCGGCCTTTGCAACCCGAATAAAAGCGCTTGAGTGGGAGCACGTTACGTTTCGCGATCTCTATGAGCGCGGTCGAAAGCTTTCTGCCGGACTTATTGAGCTTGGTGTGGAAGCGCGCGAGCATGTCGGTCTGTTCAGCGACAACCGCTACGAATGGATGCTGGCCGATTACGGAATACAGCTCAGCGGTGCCGTGAACACGCCACGGGGTGCGGATGTGACTGATGACGAGCTGATCTATATCGTCAACCACGCACGTATCCGTGTGGCGTTTGTTGAAAATGACGCCCTGCAGAAGAAAATCGTGAGGCTGCGGCCCGAACTCCCCGAACTTCAGGAAATCATATTGATGAGCCCGAAGTCGGAACCGCTTGAGGGAGTGCGTGCCCTTGAAGAGGTGTTGGCGATAGGGGGTTTGCAGTTGGAAAAAGGGGACAAGAGTGTGGATGAGCGCATGGAGGGGATCCGTCCCGATGACCTCTTTACGCTTATATACACTTCCGGCACCACCGGAAAGCCCAAGGGCGTCATGCTCACCCATTCCAACATGATGTCGCAGATGTCGGTGATTCCCATTGAACTGCAATGCACCGACCGCGTTCTCTCCATCTTGCCGATATGGCATATTTTTGAACGGGTTTTCGAGGTATATACCGTGAGTTGCGGTGCCTGCAACTACTACACCAGCATCCGCACCCTTGGCGAAGACCTGCAGAATGTGGAGCCGACTTTTATGGGATCTGCGCCCCGTCTCTGGGAGAGCCTGCATCAGCGCATCCTGGAGAACGTACGTGCCGCTCATCCGGTCCGCCGCGCGCTCTTCCACATCGCCTATTTCCTGGGACACTATTACCAGGAATCCATATTCTATCTGACCGACAACGACCTGCAGCTGAAAAACGAGTCAAAAATCAAACGCACGATATTCAAGATCGGTCATTTGATTCGCCTGCTCATCCTGGTGCCGTGGTATGGTTTCTTCAATGTCGCGGTGCTCGAAACCATCCGGAAAAGTGCGGGCGGATCGATCAAGGCGACCGTATCCGGCGGTGGCGCTCTGCCTATCGAGATCGACAAGTTTTTCAACTATATCGGCATTCCGGTGCTGGAGGGGTACGGAATGACCGAAACCTGTCCGGTTATCGCCGTGCGAACGGAAGAGCGCCTTGTAAACGGCACGGTAGGACCGCCTGTGCCCGACACCGAAGTACGTATTGTGGATATCGAGACCGAAGAAGTGCTGTTCCCCAACAAAAAATATCCGCATGAAGGACGTGGTATGCGCGGCGAAATATGGGTGCGCGGGCCACAGGTCATGAAAGGATACTACCGGGAACCGCAGATCACGAAAACAGTCCTGCGTGAAGGAGGCTGGCTCCGCACCGGCGACCTGGGCATGATGACCTTCAACGACTCCCTCAAGATCCTTGGACGGAGCAAATCGACCATCGTGCTTTCGAACGGCGAGAATCTCGAGCCGGAGCCCATCGAAATGGTGCTGCGCCAGAGCCGGTACATCGAGCAGTGCATGGTGGTTGGACAGGATCAGAAATACGTGGGTGCACTCATTGTACCGAAACTGGATGCTTTTGTGGATGAGGGGATTAAGGTGGATTCGCTCATGGAGCTTGCAGGTAACGCCCGTGCCAACAAGATTATCCGCGATGAGATACGCACCATGATAGCACGTACCGGCGGGTTCAAGCGCTTTGAACAGGTTCGTGAGTTCCGTCTCCTGCCCAAGACGTTCAAGGTGGGAGAGGAAGTGACCAATCTCTTCAAACTCAAGCGGCACGTTATCGAGAAAAAGTATGAGGAGACCATAAAAGAGATGTTCTCCGCCAAGGAAGTAAAAGTGTAAAAATGGTTATCGAGGCAACTGCAATTTTCTGATTATGGAATTTGATACCCAACTACTTTATGCGATCGACGAGGCCCTGCTGGGTGTTATGATCCTGATTATTATGTTCGGGATGGGTGCCAGCCTGACCATCAATGATTTCAAGGCCGTAATGCGTCAGCTGCGCGGTGTGTTGATCGGCTTCATGTCGCAGTTCGG
>SKYY01000147.1 GCA_007127665.1 Balneolales bacterium
AGTTGGTTTCTCCGCCGAGGTGGAACGGCAATACCTGCGCTTGTGCCGCTGAAGGTCCGCCCGCAGCAAGTAGCAAACATGTTGTGAACAGGATAGCGGCAGTAGCAGCCCACAAACTGAATCGACCAGCATTATCATTGAATCGGCCGGCATCAAAAGTAAAACGGCCTGCAGCAATGGTAAAGCGACCAACTTCGGGAGTGAAGCTGTCAGATCGCTGTTGCAGAGGGACATGGATCTGTTTGATTTGCATGTGATAACAACCAGTCTGCATCCGTGACGTTTTACGGGATAGGATGAGTTTCCTTCCTGCAAATATGGCCTTTTTTTTGGAAATTTATGATGTTTTTTTGCCATGAATCCGTATCAGACAGACATTTTCACTATACTTACAGCATGAGTGACTCCGGCCAGCTGACAAAGAAGCAGATACAAGCCTTACGTTTGCTGCGTAAGAGGCCTGAAAGGTATTCGCAGGAAAGGTTTATCGTGGAGGGGCATCGTGCGGTGACGCAGGTACTGGAAAACCGGGTTCTCGAAGTATTGTCTCTCGTCATGTCCACAGATTACCGGGAGTCGTCCGGTATACCCGGGGAAGATGCACGTTCAGGGGAATTTTTGCCTCGGGACTTTCAGGTATTCCGGGTCAGTTCACAGGTGTTTCGGCAGCTGGCCGATACGGAAAACGCACAGGGAGTCCTGGCCGTATGCCGCTTGCCGGGGGCATCTGCCCCGGATGCGATGCTCGGTGAGCAAGGCCTGATGCTGGCTGCGGACCGGATACGCGATCCCGGAAATCTTGGCACTATGGTCAGGACGGCTGCCTGGTTTGGGTTGAAGGGGTTGGTGCTATCGGAAGGTACTGTCGACTTGTTTCATCCCAAGGTGGTCAGGAGCACTGCCGGAGCAACAGGTGTACTGCCCTTCCTGACCGCAAACCTGCCGTTTTTTCTGAAAAAGGCGGCTGTCAATGGATGGAACATCCACCTTCTCGACGGCGGTGCCGGATCCGCTTCCTACCTTTCAGTAAAATCAACTGGCCGTGACATACTGGTTGTCGGCAATGAAGCCACGGGATTATCGGAAGATATTATTGATATGGAATTTCCGAGGGTGCGAGTTGACCCTGCCGGAAGTGATCGACTCGCCACCCATGACAGGGAGCCCTCTGCCGTTGAAAGCCTGAACGCCTCAGTGGCCTCCGCGATTGTAATGGCTCATTTCTGTGCTGTGAAGGAACAGCAGCATCCGTGAATGCCCGGCAGCATGATATCGGTTGCACGGGAAATTAGCGCTGTCTAAAGCTGGACGGCAAGAACGGCAACAGCGCGATATGTTTTTCGCCGGCTCTCGAAGCGGTTGTAGGCCTCAAGGTGAATCACATATATACCGGCCCGGTTCATGATTCCGCGATCTGTTCGACCGTCCCATATCAGCTTTCCAGCCCTTCCTGATATCATGCCGTCAGCAAGCGTTCGCACCAGTCTTCCACGGCGATCAAAAACCCGGACATGGATCAGGTAGTCAGGGCCGTCTAGTTGGTAATGAATGACGAGGTGATCATCGACTCCGTCCCTGTTTGGTGAAAAAGGGTTGGGTGCGAGCATCAATCCGGCATGTTGGTTGCCATTGATACCGCTAACGTCCGGTCCGGCCACAGAATTCGGATATCCGGGAGTACCGCCATCAGGTGACGTGCTGGAAGTCCAGTTGGTCCGGTCACCGGTTGGCATGTCGAAGTCTATGCGCTCCAGACTGATTCCACGGACGTCGGGCAGGTTCGGGTTATGCCAGGAAGGCAGGTACCAAAGCGAGTCGAGTATGGTCCGGTCGGCCGCGGACACATAGATCTGGTCTCCCTGTGTCGAAAGTCCGAGTGTCTGGCGGTCAACCCTTAGAAAAAGAGACTCTTCGTTGTCTGATAACGGAAAGGCCCGCGACAGCCTGGTTTCCAGGAATAAGTGGCTGGTGTCTGCAAAGAACACGGCATATTGTTCAGGCATGAGCGTGAGCAGGTCGTTGCCGGCAGGCAGCAGCTTGCGCACAGAACCCTCCTTGTCGGGCCTGTCATGCAGATATACCTTGTCCATTTTCAATGGCAATCCGGACCGGTTGTAAACTTCCACGAATTCACTCTGATCGGGTCGGGAACTGTACCTTGCGGCCATGGGCTGAAACATGACCTCATTGATGATGACGTCACCCGGTTCCGGCAGAAACGTCAGGGGAGAGGCAAGCCCCATGGCCGGACGCCCCGCATAGTCCACAGCGTAAGCGATGCGAACTGTTTTAAACCGCCGTTCTATCGGCTCCGGTGAGCGGAACAGGAATACCGAGCCATATTTTTTAGTCGTCAAAAACTTGGTTGCAATACCGGATCCATTTGTGCCACCTGGAGTATTTGTGTTATCTGGAGTATTTGTGCCACCTGGAGTATTTGTGGCATCTGCAGTATTTATGTGTTCTGGAGTATTTGTGTCGTTTGATACAGCCAGTTGCAGGCGAGTGCCGTCCAGGGTTACCTCGTCCAGGCTGCTCAAAGCAACATACCGGCTGAACCTGAGTTCTATGTGATTTTCGTCAATCTGTGCCGCCCGGAGGAGCATTACCGGTTTCGGCTGGCTTTCAAAGTGATGATTCCAGTTACCGGCACTATGTCCTTCCGGATGCTCGCGCCAGCTTGAAGGGTCATTGGTTGCACCATCCGGATCAACACGTTCCAGTGACGTCCCATCCCTGTTGCCACCCCATTCGGGGGAATAAGTGAGGCTGTCAATTGCTGTTCCATTTTCCCTGACCAGGTAAACACTGTCACCGAACCGTGAGAGTGGCGGAAAACCGGGAAGTTCGAAATGCATGACTTCCTGATTCTCTACCACCAATCCCGGTTCTGAAATCACAGCCAGTTCATTGGGAATAAGAAAAAAAGGGTATTCTGATTCCGGATCCGAAATGAAAACGGGACTGCCCAGGCTTCTGCCGATTTTCCAATTTCTGAGATCAAAAACCTTCTCGCTACGGTTCAGGATCTCTATGAACCGCGGACTATCTTGTCCGGACCGATATAGCACCTCATTGATGATGATATCACCTGCCGTCGGAATACCGGTCTCATAGTAACGGAAAGATTTTTCCGTTTCCCTGATTTGATTTCCAAAAAGATCCCGGATACCGGATATATGCAACAAATAACGCACCCCGTGCTGCAACTTTTCTTCAGGTATTACAGACACGCTTCGGTCGCCTGTTATTACAACACTTACGGCGATATCCCCAAATGTTTCCTGTGTGACTTTTGTATCAGCGGGGTTTGAATCAGCCCTGCCGGACCCTGCAAATGAATTTGGATCTCCGGAAGCACTTTGCGATCCTGTAAAAGTACCTTGCCCCACTTCGGAAGTAATCTGCGGTCTTCCGCCGGCAGTAAGTGATCCATTGATTCGTTGCGAAGCATCTTTTCGTTTCCTTTTTTCAGGTCTTGATGCATGTGTACGGGAATCACCGGTATCCAGCAATCGAATTGCACCCGGATAGTCCAGGGTGGATGGGTCCGGCAAACGGGAAAAAGTGAGTGTGACAGCGGCGGGTTGTGAATAGTCGAAAGACTGCAGCTCCAGCGGGGTGTCCGGGGGCCGGACCGAGTTGGCGCGCCCCGGTGTGCCGCCGAGATCAGACAGGGACTCCGCCCAGTTTTCTGCTATCCATCCGGGAACATCAGGTGACAATCTTTCCAGAGCAACTTCAAATCCACCCCAGCCGGATGGCTGATATTGCAGGGAATCTATCAACTCATCCCTGTTGGAAAACAGCCTTATTTCATCACTTGATGCAATATTGAATCTGGGGAAAGACTCCATTTCCAGCACATGACCTGCTCCCGGAACCCTCTGCAAAAGGGAAGCTTCGGCGGTCAGAACCAGATAATCTCCCGGATTCAGATACAGGTTCTCCGTCGTGATTTTCCGAACCGGTTCTGTCGCTAAAGCCCGTCGCTGCAGACGCCAGTTGCGAAGATTAAGCACTTTGTCGGACCGGTTTAACAGTTCAACATATGCGGGCATGTAGGAAGGAGGGCGATACAGGAACTCGTTGATGATAACATCCCCGGGAACGGCCTTCTCAGCCACAAGAATGCTATGTGTTTCACGGTGCGAGCGTTGCCCGTAAATGGTAGCATACGCATCAGTAATGAACCGGTGTTCACCTGACGGCAGAGCAGGGCTGAAACGAATGGAGCAAATCTGGGGATGTCCGCAATGGACTTCTTCCGGTCGGGTCCCGTCTTCCAGCCGGAATAGCCGGTCATTAATTTCATCCGGATCCGGAGGGACCTCAAATGTTATCGTGATGATTGTACCGGTACCGTCGTCTTGCCATGGCAGCTCGTAAGCTGAGGGCAGGTCTTCTTCTGATGCCATTGTCAAATTCGCTATTTGCGGTTGCGGCAGCATGTCTGCAATCAAGACATCACTGAAATAGAATTGGTTGTTGCGAGTGGCCGTGTAACGGGTCAGAAAACCGAAATACCCCAGCGGGTCCATGGATTCCGGGAGGATGGCGGTTTCGGTCTGAAGCAGCGGGATCTGTTCTCTCCCCTCGGCTATATAAAGGTGCAGTTGCCGGTCCGGTGAGAGAAGCACACGGATGCGGTAGCCGGTATCGGTCTGGATCTCGATATCACTCTTCAACCACTCTGCAATGGAAGCTCCTTTATCAAAATGCATTAGCCGGAAGTGTTTCGGTGTCCCGTTTTCCCCCGTTCTGATCGCAAGTCCGGTCGGCTCATCGTTAAGCTTGCCTGACGCTTCATTGAGGAAAACAAACGCCCTGTTGTTATTGGACGGAGCAAATGACTGGCGAAGATACCATTCCCAGTAAACAGCGCTGAAGGGCTCACTTGTGGACAGATATGCAATTCCCGCGTCTGAAGGGGCATCGAGCCGAAGCATGCCCGGCTCAAAACCCGGCTCTGCACGGAACCAGGTTAGATCACCCTGCCACAGATCCGCGTCCGGCGGTTCTGAAAAATGCGTCTGAAGCAGAGGCGCTGTCTGGTTTCCGGTAATCTGCCCGGAAGCTGATATCTGCCCGGAAGCTGATATCTGTCCGGAAGCTGATATCTGCATGGAAGCTGATATCTGCATGGAAGCTGAAATTTGTCCGGAAGCCGAAGTCAGCCCCGGCAGCCCCGAAACCATACATATAACGAGCAAAACCAGCAGTATGCCCTTGGGTGCTTCTGCAAGCCCGTTTTTGAATACCTGTGTGCCGGTTTTCCATGTATCAAACCTGCAATGCGTTGCGTTGCAGTGATAAAATAGGGTTACGAGGTGGTCACCCCGCAACCCCATAGGACTGTAGAAATGCGCCTTCACGACTTCCCAATGAATAGA
>SKYY01000222.1 GCA_007127665.1 Balneolales bacterium
AACGCTATCCATGGAGGATAACGGCGGCGGTCCTGCTCGGGTCCGGAACCATGCTGGCCGGGATTGGACTGCTTGCCAGTTCCGGATACCTGATTTCTGCAGCTGCTCTTCGCCCGCCCATACTGGATTTGATGGTTGTCATAGTTTCCGTACGGTTCTTCGGTATCAGCAGGGCTGTGCTGCGATACTCCGAGCGGTTGCTTTCCCATGATATTACATTTCGTCTGCTTCTGCTGATGCGGAGCCGTTTTTTCAAAACGCTGAGCACAGTTTCCGCGGCCCGTCTGCTGGGATACCGTTCCGGTTCGTTGCTGTCGTCCATAACATCCGATGTCGACGAGCTTCAAAACTACTATATCCGTGTGTTTACTCCCGTTATTGTTGCAGTTTTTGTAACCTTGACGGCATTTTTCTTTTTAAGGGCTTACAGTCCGGCAGCGGCCTGGTATACACTGTTTTTTTTGCTGCTTAATGGTATTGCAGTACCGGTTGCTGTTCGCTGGATCGCGCGTGGGACAGGGGCCAGGCAGATCCGACTCAGAAGTGAACTGTCACACCTGTGGGTAGAACATGCCCAGGGGATACTTGATATCCGTCTGTTTGGTTTACAAAAAGCATACAAAAAAAGAAACGAGGAACTCTGCAATGAGATATCCAGACTGGAACGAAGGCAATCTGTTGTTACGGGTCTCCAGGATGGCCTGCATAACTGGATTCTATTTTCTGCAGCTGCCGCAGCACTGCTCGTAACAGCTCCTCTTGTGCTGGACGGTACACTGTCGGGCGTGATGCTGGCTCTGGTTGTTTTGTCCGTAATGGCATCCTTTGAGGCCACACAAAACCTCGGCACTGCTTTTCAGTATCTCGAAACCACCGAGAGGGCTGCTGAGCATCTGCTTTCACTGACCGGCGGTGATTTCTCCAGGAAGGGGCAGGCTTCAGAAGGAGCAGGCGAAGAGCAAGTCCGGCCCGACCAGGAATCACGGGCCATGAAGAGCCAGAGTGGCGAAAATAACCTTATGTTTGACAATGTGAGCTTTTCCTTCGGCGAAAACAGAGTACTTGAAAATGTTGGCTTTAATATTCAAAGTAATGAAAAAGCAGCTATTGTTGGTCCATCCGGGAGTGGAAAAAGTACGATTGTCAATTTGTTGCTTAGGTTTTATGAACCTGACAGCGGGTTCGTGGCTGTGGGCGCTGACAAGCTGTCGGCTATTTCACCCGGCCATTTACGAAACCGGGTTGCGATAGTGGATCAGTTCACTTACCTCTTTCAGGACTCGCTGCGGAACAATCTGAAAATAGCACGGGAGGATGCGGATGATGGAGATCTCCTCCAGGCGTTGCAGGATGCCCGCTTATGGTCCTGGTACCAGGGCCTTGAAAACGGCCTCGATACACAACTTGGTGAGCACGGTAAACAGCTCAGCGGGGGCGAGCGTCAGAGAGTGGCCATTGCCAGGGCATTGCTCAGGAATTCACCCATATGGATCCTGGATGAACCTACTGCCAATCTGGACACCATCACCGAAAAAGCGATCGTAAAAATCATCCGGCAAGCCACCAGGAACAGAACAGCGTTGTGGATTACCCACAGGCTTGTTCAAATGGAGTATTATGACCGGATATATGTGTTGGGGGATGGAAGAATATCGCAGAGAGGGCGGCATCACCAGCTCATGCGCAGCGAAGGATGGTATTCAGACATGATGCGGCTGCAGACGAATATGCTGAAGGAAGAGATAGAACCAGTTTAGCGGCGGGTAAGCTCGAGGCCTGAATTTCACAGAGCCAGGCAGTATCGGACAAAAGATACCGTCTGCGTATTCAATCCATGGACATGGTCATGCTGTCCGCAATTCTGCGGTATTCCACATATTCATCTGGAGTGAGGTCGGCAAACATGTAGTTGAGCGGATCCACGGGACGTCCGTTTCTGACCACCTCATAATGAAGATGCGGACCGCTGGTAATTCCCGAATTTCCAGTATGTGCAACAATTTGTCCGCGTTCCACTTTTACGCCGGGTCGTATGCCGTCGGCCAGGCTGGAGAGATGGGCATATCTTGTTTCGTATCCGTGGCCGTGATCAATAACCAGCAGAAGACCGTAAGTGCGCCAGCGCCTTGCGGATTTGACAACGCCATCACCTGTGGCATAGACAGGGGTGCCGACCCTGGCCCTGAAGTCCACACCTTCATGCATTCGTTTGTATCCCAGCACCGGGTGAGGACGCATACCGAATCCACTGAGAATAATGCCGGGGACCGGGCGGATGGCCGGTATGTTTCTCATCCTGTCTTTGTTTTGATTGTAATGAGCCTGAATTTCCTCAAAGCTGAGTTTTTGGATATTTATCCGGCGTTCAATGCTCTTCAGGTTGCTTGCTGTCCATCGAAGAAGATCAGATGACGGTTCGCTGTAAGCATCAAAGCGGGAATAGATATCGGCACCGCCGACACCAGCCAGGCGCTCGTCATCAGAGATTGGGTCGATTCCGAGCATGGTCCGGTAGATGTCATTGTCCATGCCGGCAATCAAGGCTATTTGCTGATCCAGGTATTCAATGCTTTCACGCGTCTCGTACAGCTGTTCGTAGAGTTCCTTGTTTTCGGCTTTAAGTGCTATTTCAGCCGGTGATCCAACAGAAAAAGTAAGCAGCGAAAGGCTCACGGCTGTAATTACGGCACCCACCAATATCCACAGGCTGAGCGTATAAATGACGCGTTCAGCTGGTCCGTAAGTGACAGGAATGAACTGGCATTCCTTTTCGTCGTAGTAGAAGTAATTTTCCAAAACGTGCTTGTCTTGATATCCTATGGGGCTATGACAGGACAATACTTTGAAACATAAAATATTATAATTGTTAAACAATACAAAATAAACAGTACAAGCTATTGATTTATCTACTCGAGATCTCCTTCAAAATATTCAACTGCCCTTTGGATGACGGGGCCTCCGGCTTTTTTTCCTGCAATTCTGTTCTGGATTTTTTTCTGGAAGGCCTGAGCCGCGTCATATCCGTAGTGGGATAGAAGGTGGTTCATGGCAATCACTTCGGCAATGACGGTAATATTTTTACCGGGTGTAATAGGCAGGTTGATTGTGGGGATGTCAATGCCCAGAACAGAGACTTTCTGCCGGTTCAGCCCGGTGCGGTCTACATGCTGGGACTCGTCCCACAGGCTGAGCTCCAGGATCACTTCCACCCGTTTCTGATACCTGATTGCCCGTATACCGAACATGGACATCACATCCACAATGCCGAGTCCCCGTATTTCCATGAAATGCTTGTTGATTTCGGTGGGGGATGCAATCAGCACATTGCTTTTTTTAGTTAGGATAATCACGTCGTCTGATACAATGCGGTGCCCCCGTTCCACCAGGTCAAGCGCCACCTCGCTTTTGCCTATTCCGGATTTGCCAGAAATCAGAATTCCTACTCCGTACACATCCACCATGGACCCGTGCACCATGGTTTGAACGGCAAACTGGTCTTCGAGCAAATCACGGACCAGGAACATAAACCGGGTTGTTGCCATGGGTGTCTGATAAACCGGCACACCTGCTTTTTCGGCGAGTTGCAGGAAGGAGTCGGGCAAGGTGTTGTTATCGGTCAGGAAGATTACCGGAACAGGGAACTTTGTGATTTCCAGAAAAGCTTTGAGGCAGACATCCTCACCGATATGGTCGATGTATTTACGTTCGCTGTTGCCGATCACCTGGACTCTCTGGTGGGAGAATATATCTACATAGCCGGCAAGGGCCAGCCCGGGACGGTGCAGGTCTGTATCGGTGATCAGGCGTTCTTTGGAGTGCGATTCCGAAGCACAGGCACGGATATCAAGGCTCAGTTTATCACGAAGCTGCTCTACCAGAAAAGAGACGCTGATACTCTCTTTTCTGGGGACGGCTTTTATGTTTTTAAATGGCATTTTTGTAAAGTTGACGAACAGAATACCTGTTTTTGATATTCAGGTATCAGTTACGGGAGAATCGTTTGTCCTTGTATTTGAGTAGTTGGCGGCGCATGTTATCCACAGCAGATCGAACAGCCTGCTCGTATGCCGGGCCTTCTTCGGTGGCTTTGAGAAGGTCCTGTTTGACTTTGACCGTGAGCTCTGCCTTTGCCGGGTTATCGTTATCCGGGGATGGTTCCAGAACGATATCGCAGGAGTAGATCCTGTCGAAAAAGCGGTTCAGTTTGTTAATCTCCTCGGTGGTGAAATCCTGGAGGTTCTGGCTTGCTTCGAATTTTCGGGCTGTGAAATTGATATTCATTGTCTGAGATGGATTAGGGTTCATGTTTAAATGAGGGGTTTCTCAATTATAAATAAAATAGATCAGGAATTTGGTTCCGAATCTGTGGTTTCTGCGCGTGGATGCGCTGTGCGATAGACATTGCGTAGATGTTCCACACTGGTACCTGTGTAGATCTGCGTCGCGTTCAGGTCTGTGTGTCCGAGAAGTTCTTTGATGACCCGGATGCCGGCTCCCCGGTCGAGCAGGTGGGTTGCGAAGCTATGGCGCAGGACGTGCGGGCTTTTCTGGCTCACTTCGCAGACACGTGAAAGGTAGTGTGTCACTTTTCGCTGGATCAGCCTTGGGTAGACTCTTTTTCCCGAATCTGTTAGAAATAGTGCTGTCAGGTCTTCCGGGCTGCTTTTGGAGCCGGTTAACTGCGGTCTTTCTGTGAGGTAACCGCGCAGTGCCGCTGATGCGGGTTTCCCGAACGGGATAATACGTTCTCTGGCGCCTTTGCCAAGTACCTTGACCTGTTTGCGGTTGAGGTCAAGGTCGGAGGTGTTCAGGCCGACCAGTTCTGAAAGTCGCATGCCTGTACTGTAAAGAAGCTCCAGGATGGCCAGGTCTCTTTTTCCGGAAGGTGTATCCGTTTCGATTGTTTCCATCATGAGTCCGAGAGCCTCGGGGCGGACTGTTTTTGGCAGGCGTCGCTCTTTTTTCGGGCTCATCAGCAAATGAGCCGGATTTTGATCTATCAACCCTCTTTTGTATGCGAATTTCAGAAATGAGCGCAATGAAGCGGATTTTCTTGCAATTGTGGATTTTGCCGCTTTGGAAGACATGAGGGAGCCAAGCCAGAGGCGGATCATGAGACGGTCGATGCGGTTATAGTTTAATTCCGGCGGTCGTATTTCCCACTCAAGGCAGCAATAATCCAGGAACTGACGAATATCACGCTGATAAGCTTCCACGGTCTTGGGGGAGGCGTTACGCTCAATTTCAAGGTATCTGATAAAGCGACCAAGCAGGAGGTAGTCACTCATAATCCGTCATTCCTGTATTCGTCCTTTTGACAAGATAAACATTACCGCTTCATTTTAAAGCAGAATTTCAAAAAAGTAAAAAAAAATGTAAGGAAATG
>SKYY01000029.1 GCA_007127665.1 Balneolales bacterium
ACTTTCGAGATCACCTCAAATCCGATAAATGCCGCAAGTACAAAGATGAACAGATGGACGATCAGAAGATCCATGGGGAATCAGTATATGGGAATTAATGTGATTTTCATGACTTTGAATGTAAAAGCAGGGGGCTGATGATCTTGCCGTCATGGGTGATGGTGGCTTGTTTTGTGATATCGTCCTCGAAATCAAGATGCAGCCGGCCGTCTTTGACAAGATGTTTCAGGAGGGTGTGGATGGTCCTGGCATATAGCTGTGATGCGTCTATCGGCATGGCTGCGGGGATGTTGAGCGGACCCCGGATGATCACGCCGTTGTCGGTGAAATGATCTTCGCCGGGCCGCGTCAGTTCGCAGTTTCCGCCCTGTTCTGCCGCCATGTCCACGATGACTGAGCCTGGCGCCATATTGCCGATCATCTCCGCCGTAATCAGCCTGGGGGCGGGCTTGCCAGGGATCAGTGCCGTGGTGATGACCAGGTCGCTGTTACGGAGGTGCTTGCCGAGCGCCTCCTGCTGGCGTTTCTGGGTCTCTTTTTTCAGTTCACGCGCATAGCCGCCGCTGGTTTCCGTATTTTGCTCCATACCGGGGATGTCGATAAAGCGTGCGCCCAGGCTTTCCACTTGCTCTTTTACAGCGGGACGCACATCGAAGGCCTCGACAACGGCCCCCAGGCGTCGTGCCGTGGCAATGGCCTGGAGTCCGGCCACTCCGGCACCGAGTACCAGAACGTGCGCCGGGGGAATGGTTCCGGCCGCGGTAACGAGCATGGGCAGGTATTTCCCAAGGGCATTGGCCCCAAGGAGTACGGATTTGTATCCAGCCAGCGAGCTCATCGCGCTGAGCGCATCCATTGTCTGGGCGCGGCTGATGCGCGGCACGGCATCCATCCCGATAGCGGTAATCCCGGCAACTTTCAGCTCCTCGACAAGGTCCGGGTCAGAAAGCGCCCAGAGAAACGATATCAGGGTCGTCCCGGGTGGCATCTTTCCGATTTCCGCGGAAGTCGGTTTCTGCACCTTGAGCACCACGCTGGCATGGCGGTACAGCTCGTTAACATCGGCTTCTACAGCAGCCCCGGCCTGCTCATAGTCGGCATCGGTGAATGCAGCCTGCAAGCCAGCCCCTTTCTGTACCGTCACAGCCAGGCCGGCGGACACTAATTTTGATACAATGGGAGGGGTCAGTGCAACACGCGTTTCACCGTCAGCCGTCTCTTTTGGAACGGCAATAATCACAGTCCTTTTTCTTTATATTTATCATGAAGTTATGGCAGGGCGGAAAATACGCATTAATCGCGTATTACAAAAGAAGGGTAAAGGATTTCCGTGAACCGCTTATCTTGTGCGTGCCAGTCAGGGACGGAAGGATGCTTTCGGCAACCGGAAGTTGGTTTCGCGATGCGGGAAAACTGGTTTTGATGCAGCACAACTGATTTGATGGTGGAAAACAGGTTTCGATACAAGATAGTTGGTTTAGATCGCGGAGGTTGCTTCTTTTTAGATATATCTATATTTTTATATATGAAAAAACAGAAACACACTAATCAGAATTGAACATGGAAGATATTGCAGGTAAAACATTGGATGTGGTGATCATCGGAAGCGGTCCGGCAGGACTCACGGCAGCGCTTTATGCCGCGCGGGCGGATCTCAAGCCCCTGGTGCTGGAGGGGCCCGAGCCGGGCGGACAGCTTACTACAACCACGGACGTGGAAAACTATCCCGGCTATCCGGAGGGTGTCATGGGACCCAAAATGATGGATGATTTCCGAAACCAGGCATCGCGTTTCGGTGCCGACTGCCGTTGGGGCACAGTCACAGACATTGATTTCGAAAAGCGTCCCTTCAAGATCACCATAGACGAGAAGACGGAAGTTTTTGCCCGGGCGCTGATCGTATCCACCGGTGCTTCCGCCAAATGGCTCGGCATTGAGAGCGAGCAGCGGTTGCGCGGTCACGGCGTATCGGCATGTGCCACCTGCGACGGGGCCTTTTTCCGGGACCAGCACGTGGTCATCATAGGTGGCGGCGACACGGCCATGGAAGAGGCGCAATTCCTGACCAAATTCGCCAGCAAAGTGACGCTGCTGCATCGCCGCGATGAACTGCGGGCCTCCAAGATCATGCAGAAGCGGACGCTGGAAAATCCCAAGGTGGAGGTCATGTGGAATACGGTGCTGGAGGAGGTGCTTGGCGATAAAGTGGTGGAAGGAGTGAAGGTCAAAAATGTCAAAACCGACGAAATATCCACTCTGGATGATGTCACCGGCGTATTTCTTGCCATCGGCCACAAACCCAATACCGATCTGTTCAAAGGCGTGCTGGATATGGATGAAACCGGGTATATCCAGACCACACCCAAAAGTACGTACACCAATGTGCCCGGAATTTTTGCCTGCGGCGATGCCCAGGATAAAGACTACCGCCAGGCGGTCACGGCGGCCGGGACCGGCTGCATGGCGGCCATTGATGCCGAGCGCTGGCTGGCAGACCAGGAATAGCATTTATCGCTGTTTCCGGATGATGGTATGTAGCGTATGATTGCAACTGCCGGATGATCGCGGTAACTGGATAATTGCGCTTGCGGGATAATCATGCTTGCCGTATAGTCATGTTTGCGGGATGATCATGTTTGCCGTATAGTCTTGTTTGCCGGATGATCGCGCTTTACAAAGGATTGCATCTATCGGATTATCTCGAAACGGGCGTCAATTTCATAAGGATCGTGGCGCGAGTCCCGTTTGTGCTTCTCACCGCGTCCAGTGGCTTGTCCTCTTTTTTTGCTTCCGGAATGGTATCCGCCGGCATCTCTCCGCTCATCGTCCTCCTCATCGCGGAGTTCGTTTTCGAGAGGATTCCGTTTCCTGCCCCGCCGGTACCTCAGCCCGGACTCCCCCTCCGGGTACCGCTCAACGAGAATCCGTGCATCGTTTACAAAAAAGGCAAAAGCGGCTATGCTGGAGATGATCGGAGCAAGCGCAAAGGCCCCGCCGACGCCAATTACGCCAAGGCTGAGAGGTACTTCAAGAAGTGTTTCGTCGCGGCTGTTTTTTATGATCATCCTGCGGACGTTGCCCTCTTCAAGGATATCCCGCGCCTTGTCTATCAGTTCCTTGCCGGAAGCCTGGAACTCTTCAAATACGTCGTGTGCCATGGTGCCATTCCTGTGAGTGTTTCAGCAGCTGCGACATCTGGCGGCTGAAGGTTTCTGTTGCCTGCTTTCTTCATGTACGATAATTCATGGAAATGGTTCCAAAAACCAGAAGAAAAGCGGAATGCTTTTTTCTGTGGTTGGATACGTTTAGCTGCCGGGCACAAGCGGGCCCCGAACTAACAACCGGGCCTTCAGCTAACAAGTGATACTTCCAGCCAACAACCAGGCCTTCAGTTCTCAAGCGATGCTTCCAGTTCAGAAACGAGGCTTCAAACACAGAAGATGGGGCTTCCGGTACACAAATGGGACACTTGGTGCAGAAATGGGCTCAATAATGTAAGGATTCCCCTTCGTTGTGCTCTGTTATCAAAAACAAAGGAGGAAATAATCCATGTTAGCGAAAGCCTATTGTGCATCAACGTTTGGGGTGGATGCGCACCTTATCGATGTGGAAACCAATGCCGTCAACGGTTTGCCACAGTATTACCTGGTGGGCCTGCCCGACCGGGCCATCAGCGAATCGCGCGACCGGATTGAAGCCGCGGTGAGGAACAGCGGTTTTGAAATGCCGCGCGGGAGGATTACGGTAAATCTGGCTCCGGCCAATCTGCCAAAAGAGGGCAGCTCGTTTGACCTGCCGATTGCGGTGGGACTGCTGGCCATGTCGGGACAGATCCGGTCGGATAAACTGAAAAAAACACTGATACTGGGAGAACTTGCCCTGGACGGTGCCCTGAGGCCGGTGAAAGGGGTGCTGCCGGTAACTGTGGAAGCGCGCAGACGGGACCTTGACCAGGTCATTGTACCGGCTGTAAATGCCCGGGAGGCGGCTGTGGTTTCCGGAATCGAGGTATATGGATTCTCACATCTGAGCGAAGTCACCGCCTGGTTGAACGGAATCAAAAAAACGGATGCGGTCCGGGTGGATGTGGACGAACTGTTCCGTAAAGAGCAATCTGAATCCTTGCTGGATTACAGTGATGTGCGGGGACAGGAAAATGTGAAACGTGCAATGGAGGTGGCTGCCGCGGGAGGACACAACATCCTCATGGTCGGTCCGCCGGGATCCGGCAAGACGATGATTGCCCGCCGGCTCCCCTCCATATTACCCCCGCTTTCACTTGATGAGGCGTTGGAAACCACGCGAATCCATTCCGTGGCGGGTATGCTCACAAATGGCACCTCGCTGGTGGTCCGGCGTCCCTTCCGTTCGCCGCACCACACAATTTCCGATGCTGCATTAGCTGGCGGCGGCGGTATTCCGCGTCCCGGCGAAATTTCGATGGCACATAATGGGGTTCTTTTTCTGGATGAACTGCCCGAATTCAGAAGAAGCGCCCTGGAGGTGTTGCGGCAGCCGCTGGAGGACGGGGAGCTGACACTGGCACGAGCGCGTTTCAGTGTGACCTACCCCTCACGGTTCATGCTGGTCGCTTCGATGAATCCGTCACCCGGCGGTGACTGGTACGACCCTGCAAATCCGGCTTCGGCCACCCCCGAGGAGGTGCAGCGATATATGGACCGGGTCAGCGGGCCACTTCTCGACCGGATTGACATCCACGTAGAAGTCCGGAAAGTCAACTATCGGGAACTGGCGATGCCATCGGCTTCAGAGCCATCGGAAGCGATTCGTGAACGGGTTCTGACGGCCCGGCAGTGGCAAAAAAGAAGATTTGAGAAGATGTCGCATGTGTTCAGCAATGCCCAGATGAGCACCCGGATGGTACGGCGGATGTGTGTCATCAACAGCCCGGGGGCATCGCTGCTGAAAAAAGCGATGAGTACGCTGGGCCTGTCCGCCAGGGCGTATGACCGCATCCTGAAAGTAGCACGGACCATTGCAGATCTTGATCACAGCAAGGAGATCAGAGCCCATCATATCGCAGAAGCAGTTCAGTACCGCTCACTGGACCGTCAGCATTATTTACGCTGATATTGGTGTTTTTCTTCCAGTTTTTTTCACGTAAAAAATATTTCTGATGCTGTGAAACGGATCAGCTTTGCCGATTAAAGCAAGAGCATGGCATCGCCAAAAGAGTAAAACCGGTATTTCTCACGTATGGCATGCCCGTAAATCCGGCGCATCTCTTCGATTCCGGTGAATGCCGCGATCATCATCAGCAAGGTACTTTTGGGCAAATGGAAGTTGGTGATAAGGGCATCGACAGCCTGGAACCGGTATCCGGGTGTGATGAATATATCGGTAT
>SKYY01000051.1 GCA_007127665.1 Balneolales bacterium
ACACATGAGCATGATTAAAAACGTCATGGTCATTCTATGTGACCTTACGAATCCAAAATTTTAAACACATGAATACAAGAGATAGCAAACAACACATGCCAAACAACAAAACAAGGACATTCACCAACACCCCTGGTTCAATGGAGCCCAGCGCTTTACGCCAGCCGGAAGAGATGTTTGTGGACTCATTTGACCTGAACTCGTCGAGCAGCGGCATGAGCCGCAGGTGTTTCCTGGGTCAAACCGCACGTTTCTGCTGTCAGGCCGGTCTCACCGCCATGGTTTTCGGGCATCTGGCCGCCGGGGTAAGCTTTGCAGAGGGTGGAGGCGGGACTCCCGGAGTCGGGGCTCCCGGAAAAGGCATATCCGGGGACGGGGGACTGCAAAACCCGGGCGGTGCCGATGCCGGCAGGGCTGCTGCGGACGGTACCCGCCTTTTCGATAAGGACTTTGTGCCCGGGTACGTCAAACTGCACGAGTCCGGTGAACTGGGTAAACGGGCCGATGCCCTGTGGGATATGATGAGCCGGTGCCGGCTGTGTCCCAGGGAGTGCGGTGCGAACCGTCACCGCGGACAGACCGGCTTCTGCCAATCACCGGGCACGCAGCTCTTCATTTCGTCGGCTATGCCGCATTTTGGGGAGGAGCGACCGCTGGTGGGAAGCGGCGGATCGGGCACAGTCTTCCTGACACACTGCAGCCTGCGCTGTGTCTTCTGCCAGAATTACGAAATCAGCCATCTGGGAAGGGGACACGAGCGCGGTGTTGAAGAGATGGCCGGCATGATGCTCCAACTGCAGCGCCTTGGTTGCCATAATATCAACTTCGTTACGCCGACCCACTATTCCGCGTTTATCCTCAAAGCACTGAATATGGCTGCGGGACGTGGACTGCGCGTGCCCGTCGTCTACAACACCTGCGGATGGGAGCGGCTGGAAATCCTGGAGCTGCTGGACGGCGTAGTGGATATCTACCTTCCCGACTTCAAATTCTGGGACAGTGACATCTCGGCAGAACTGACGGCCGGCACGGATGATTACCCGGACCTCACCAAAAAGGCCATTCTGGAGATGCACCGCCAGGTTGGTGTGGCCAAACCAAACGAAAATGGGGTCATGCAGCGCGGATTAATGGTCCGTCACCTGGTAATGCCCAATGAAATGGGCGGGTCGGTTGAAATTCTGGACTGGATTGCCAAAAACTTGCCGAAAGATACCTATATCAATATCATGGCGCAGTATAACCCCTTCCACAAAGCATTTGACGTTCCGGAAATATCACGAAGGATCACCGGGGAGGAATATCGCCAGGTGGTAAACCACGCGCAGGGGCTTGGTTTGACGAACCTGGATGTTCAGGGGCATCGCTGGCTTCGGCGGTGACATCTGCATTACAACTTGGCAGTCAACTCTATAGAGGAGGCAACGCCAAATACCTTACAAAGTGGACATCATCTTGAAGGGTGGACATCCTCGATACTGGCTGGGGACGTATCCAACAGATTGGAAAACCCGGGACCAGAAATACTTTCGGTAATTGATTATCACAAAACGCAGCGGCAATCAAATTTGTTAACAAAAGTAGTATGAAAGGATGCACGAAGGACAATCACAAACGATAAAAAAACAGAATGTTATGAGTACCTACATAATCCTGAGCAAAATATCGCCCAATGCACTGCAGAAACCCGATGATTTTCTGAAAATGGCCGATACGGTCAAGGAAAAGATTCGAAAAGAGTGTCCGGATGTGGTTTGGAAGGACAGCTATGCCGTCAAAGGACGATTCGATGTTGTTGATATTGTCGAGTCAAATGATCCCGGACAGGTGGACAAGGCCTCCATGATCATTCGTTCTCACGGACGGTCTGACACGGAAACCATGCAGGCTTCCCCATGGAAAGATTTTCTGAAGTCACTTTGATTGTGAAGCTGATGGATGTCGGTGCCTTATGACTATTCAGTATGGTGTATTCAGCCGGGCAATGGGCCGGGGATTCAGCCTGGGAAAAGGCATCGTAGAAGCTCAAGGGCCTTCTCGTATATGAAGGGATCTTTTGACGCACGTGGACCCGCTACGTTAAGAATACGGGGTCGGACCTCAGAGAGCCAGCGGTTTGCGGTTTTCGAAGCCGGATCGATACCCGTTTCCGAGAGATCGATATGCAGCCAGGGTTTGCCGAGTTCCCCGGCCTTGATGCGTGTGTACAGCGATCCGCCATCCAGCGGACCGTGAGAGAGGATGAGTGTGGCGTCGGAGTCGCGGATATTCCACTCCGTGCGCATCTCTACGGCGGAATCGGGCGTTTCGGTCAGGTTGGGATAGTGCGGGGGGATGATGCCGTCTTCGGCCAGGCGTCCCTTCGGAACCCATCCGCCACAAGGAATACCGAGTTGCAGGGCTGTGTCCAGGGCGGCGCGGTCGGCCCCGGTCTGGGCACCGGAAATAATTTTTTCGATCATGGGATGGGGTATGGATAGTGAATCAAGGTGAAACCTGGAAATGGGACGGATAATACGGCTGTGGGAATTTGCCGGAGATTATCATCAGCACCAGCTTTGAAATATTTCAATGATTTATCATCACCAACAGCCTTGAAATAATTCAACGACTTATCACCTGAGAATTTGTAACTTTTCGTCAAGAAATTCCAGAGAAACTCCATTGTGGAATGTCCGTTTTGTGAATTGATATGAGGTGGCGTCCTGCATAAGCTTTTATTATGGATCACTTAATTATTTACATACTTACTCTGCTTCTGCTAGCTGAAATCCTGGTATCATGGACATGGATGGGTTTCTATTTTCGCTATGGCTTACCGGTATATCGGAGGAAAGTACGAATCAACAAGTTCGGTCCGAAGTTTGCGGAAGAGCTGGAGCAGATGCACCACTCCAATGTGTCGCTCCCTTTGTTGTTCCGGGCAATTTCCATGCGCGAGATTGCTTTCAGGGAGAAGGCATACGGCATATACTGGCTCCGGTATGCCCCGGTGATACGCGGACTGATACACGTATCAGAAGACCGCAGAGAGGTTCATATAACAGGGTTGCTTAACTGGTATGTTATCCTGCTCATAGTTTTTTTACCGCTAATGCTTGCTTTGGATGAGGTTTGGCCCTACTATTTGGTTATACTGGCAGCTGTTTCCATTATTTATGCCATTCAGTGGTACCGGTTTGGCGAAGTTGGAAAAAAGTTGGAGACGCTGTACGGGAAACAGCATTATTAGAAAAAGTGATGGGTCTCATCCACCCATTTTGTTTTATTAATAACCGAAATCATTGATTAGGGAGGATGTATGAGGGCTTTGAGGGCTTTGTTCTGTGCTTTGTTGATGGGGTCTTGCTTTTCCGTGGCTTCCGGTAATCAAACGGATGAATTGCTGTCCGGCGTTTTCAAGCATCTTGATCCGGGTGAAAGGCCGGTCATTATGATTACAAACAATGCAGACCGCGACATTGATGATATCATGATGGGGGTTTTTCTGCTCGACAAGGACGGAAATGTTCTTTTTTCGACGGGACACACCGACATGGTGACCGGAAGTGTCTGGCTTGCGGCAGGCGAAAGCATGGAGATTTCACTATTTATTACGGAGGCGGCACTGGACAGAAATCCAGCCGGGAAGAAAAGACTGATCGATCAGCCTGACAAAGTTGGCGTATCTTTTGAAATCCATACGGTGACATATATGGAATGAAATGATGCGCTTGAGGGATGTGGGTCGATCTGAGCGATCAGACCCATTTTATGTCCATCGTAATCAATCCACTGCTTCGTTGCCGGAAATGAATCATTTCGGTAATATCAATGCCAATTGACCCAATCCACCCAATCCACCCAATCCACCCAATCCACCCAACTCACCCAACTCACCCAACTCACCCAACTCACCCAACTCATCCAATCCACTCAAGCTACCCAATGCCTGCCACGCCATGAGTAAAACGGAACCTGTAAAACCGAGCGAACTGAACAAGGAGACCCCTTTGGGCAAGGAGCTGTTGATCTGGTTTGCCATTGCGACCGTTCTGGCGCTGGTTAACTGGTACCTCAGCTTCGGGAACTGGCCTGATGCGCCACATGCCGGTTTTCGCATGCTGATCCTGCACCTATCATACAGTTATTTCGTCTTCTTGCACATCTTTATGCTGATGGCATTGTTCCACTTTTTACTGTGGGACCGGGTCAAATCGAGTGGGAAAGTTTTGCAGAATGCAAGCGGGCTCCTTTTTTCTTTCCTGGGTTTTGCTCTTGGGCTGTTCAATATGCAATGGTTTGCAGGAATTGCTTTCGAGATTTTGTATCCCGGGTTTACAATGTCATTCCAGTTGACGGACACGCTCGGTTACTGGCTGGCCATGTTTGTAGTCATCGCAATTATTGGCACGTTTGCCGTTTCCTATTACACCATGCGGCTTAATTTGAAGGAGAGCTACCGGATTCAGCTCGAGCGGGAGCGTCTTCGCAGCGAGCTGGAGACGGCGCGTGAGATGCAGATGGGGCTCATGCCGTCTGCTGCACCCGACCTGCCAGGTTACGACATTGCCGGTGTTTGTCTGCCAGCGACTGAGGTCGGTGGTGATTACTATGACTATATCCGCATCGATGGCGAAGATAATGCCCTGGCCATTGCCGTTGCTGATGTGAGTGGCAAGGGGATGAAGGCAGCGATGACCGCCGTGATGGTCAGCGGCATGCTGCATGCCGAAGCCATTCACAGCAATAATGCCGCCCAGGTGCTTATCCGAGTCAATCGTCCGTTGCACCGGAAAAGTGACCGCCGAATGTTCGCCGCCATGCTTTTCGGCATCCTGGATCCGGGCAGGAAAGAGTTTTCATTCACCAATGCCGGACAGATGCCGCCGTTGCTGCTGCGGAACGGGAAGGTGGCCGCAATCAGTTCGAACGGGCCGCGTCTGCCGCTGGGGGCTACTGCAGAGGTCAACTACGCCCGCAAAACTTTGCAGTTGGCTTCCGGCGATCATTTGCTGCTTTACACGGACGGTATAAACGAGTCCCGTAACGGGGACCGTCTGCTTTTCGGGGAAGATCGTCTGCAGGTGGCACTGGCGGAGTCGGTGAGGGCGGCTTCAGCAGAGGGTGCGTTGCAGCTGATTCAGGCACACATCCGGGAGTTCACCGGAGAAGAACCCCCGCATGACGACATCACCATGGTACTCGTACGGGTCAGCTAGTTGCTGGTACTCGTACGGGTCAGCTAGTTGCTGGTACTCGTGCGGGTCAGTTAATTCATGGTGCTCATGCGGGCCAGTTAGCTCATGGTGCTCATGCGGGTCAGTCAGGTCAGAATTTCCAGCCGATCAGGTTCCAATACCAGAGTTGCGAAAGGAACAGCA